>DATJYL010000235.1 GCA_035499655.1 Pirellulales bacterium | reverse complement strand
CCGTTTTGTGCGCTGGCATCTATGGCTATAAGTTTGCCAATGCTGCGGAAATAATGCGGCATTGTTACCGGGCCTGGCCGGAAGATGAGGTACATCAATTTGAAAAATGGCTAACGTTGGTCGTCGAGCCGGTCATTCATGATTTTGCTACCTATGCAAACGGCAATTGGGACGCGTGCTGCCTACCGACGATGATGTCGATCGGTGTGTTTTGCGATAATCGGCAAACATTCGATCGGGCAGTGCGATACTACATGGACGGACCTGGGAATGGAGCACTTGCTCACTATGTGATCAACGAAACCGGCCAGAGCCAAGAAAGCGGCCGGGATCAGTCTCACGCTCAATTGGGCCTGGGCTTTTTGGCGCTGGCTTGCGAAATTGGCTATCACCAAGGCTTAGACATGTATTCAGCGGCCGACAATCGGCTGCTGAAAGGCTTGGAGTATACCGCCAAGTACAATCTCGGTAAGGATGTTCCATTTGTCCCCTTTTTGGACCGTACAGGTAAGTACAAAGCGAACAGCATCGCGGCGTTGTCTCGTGGCCGGTTCGCGCCGATTTGGGAACTAGTCTATAACCATTATCACAATCGAGCGGGAATCGAATCGCAATACCTTGCCGATGCTGCTGCTCACCGCCGGCCCGAAGACGCATCTTACGATCAACCAGGCATGGGTACGCTGCTGTTTACGCAGTCGGTGTCTGATAAAAGGCCGACGGCGCCGGCGACGCCTGGACCGGTAATGGCCGCAGCGACTAATGTGCCAGGAGACCTGCGTTGGATTGCTTCGCTGGGGGCAAGCAGTTATTCCGTGAAACGAGCCTCCCAGCGTAGTGGTCCGTATCGCGTCGAGGCGGACGACCTCGTCTCGCCTTCGTTTGTTGATGCCACAGCAGAACCGGGGCACACGTATTTCTATGTCACCTCAGCTTCCAATTCTGTCGGCAATAGCCCCGACACCTTAGACATGCCCATCACTGCTGGCTTGCCGTTTCCATGGCAATCTCGCGATGTCGGGCAGCTAAAAGTACTGGGTAGAACTCGATTTGATGGGCAAACGTTTTTTGTGGAAGGTGCGGGCAGCGATATTGGATCCACCCAAGACGAGTTTCAATTTGTTTATTCTCCAGTTTCCAATGACTGTTTGCTAACTGCGCGATTTGTGCCACAAGAGCCCTCGCAATTCGCCAAGTTCGGTTTGATGATGCGTGCCGGGCTACGCTCCGATGCGCCATGCGTAGCACTATTGATCTGTGCAGAAACGAACCGTGATGCCGAAGTCCCCGGCTGGCGCTTGAAATTGCTTGTGCGCGATTCCACCAACCCAACGGCTAAGGAAGCGGTAACTGGTCCGAACCTGGATACACCCACTGTGACTTGGAACCGTTTAGTTAAACCGTATTGGCTGCGGCTGGAACGGACGGGCAATGTGTTTACGGCTTACACTTCCATGGACTGCCAACAGTGGGAAAGACTCGGCTCTGTTGATGTCTCTCTGGTCGGCGAATTGTCGTGCGGTGTGTGTGTGTGCTCTCGACTTGCTACGGTTTCCACAACGGCGATGTTCGACAACGTTTCCATCAGCAACAACAAACAAACCGCGCAAAATCCATGACATTTAATCGCACTTCTGGCTTCATTGTGCTGCTGCTCCTGAACGCCATGAGCATCGCGCCTTTTGATCATTCGGCGATCGCTGCCGTCTGGCAATGGTCCATCGTGGTGCGCGGGGCGCGCGACAACGCCGGCGACGCGCGCGCTTTTTTATGGATTCCGCCTAACTGTAATCGCGTTCGCGGAGTTTTGTTCGCGCAGCATAACATGGAAGAACAATCCATATTTGAAAATCAAAAATTCCGCGCGGCAATTGGCCAATTAAACCTAGCTGAGGTGTGGTGCGCTCCCCGCTGGGATTTGTTCTTCCATTTCAATGAGGGAGCCGGCGAAACGCTGGAAGGCATTCTCAACGACCTGGCAGATGCCTCTGGCTACAACGAACTCAAGACGGTTCCCTGGGTGGGAGTGGGACATTCCGCCGCCGCTAGTATGCCGTACTATTTAGCCGCCTGGAAGCCCGAACGTACACTGGCTTGCATTTCTGTGAGCGGACAATGGCCCTACGTGCGTGGTTCATTTGCGCCCGAAATTTGGGGTGAGAGGACGATCGATTTCATTCCCGCTTTAGAATCTATGGGAGAGTACGAAGCAGCCAACACCTGGTCGACCGAGGGGCTCAAAGAACGGCAGGAGCACCCGTTAATGCCTCTGAGTATGCTAGCGAATCCGGCGCAAGGGCATTTTGCCAGCACAGAAGCCAAGGAGGACTATTTAGCGCTGTATCTTAAAAAGGTGATGCAGTACCGATTGCCGAACGACGTTGAAATTGGGGCCGGCGAAACACGCGCATCCCCCGACAATCAACCGCTAAAGCTCAATCTCATCGATCCGACCAAAACCGGCTGGCTGGTGGATAAGTGGCGTTTCAACCAAAGTCCGGTCGCGGCGCCGGCACCGGTCGATCAATACACCGGCGATCCTAAGCAGGCGTTTTGGTTTTTTGACGAGGAACTAGCACGCGCCACAGAAAAATATGAGTCCGCTTATCAAGGGCTTAAACCGCAGTTGATTGGGTACGTTCAAGATGGCGAGCTTGTTCCTCAGCGCAACGAACATTTGCAAATTAATCTTAAATTCCAGCCGCAGGCTGATGGCATTACATTCAGGCTGACTGGCGCGTTTTACGACACCGTCCCCGGCGGCAGTCCACGTCCGGTAGCGTGGACCGGTTTGCGCGAGGGTTCGCCCATTGGCCATGCCTCTGGCGGTGGTCCGATTTCCATTGATCGAATTTGCGGCCCATTCGAAAAAATCGCGCCCGACACTTTCTCCGTTCGCCTTCAGCGAGAAACCACCGGGCACGAAAAGCAGTATGAGTTAGTGTTTGCCGCAACGCACCCGGGTGATGAGGAATACAAGCCTGCAGTGCAACAAGCCCATATGTTCATTCCAGGCAACAACACCCAAGGGGCAGAACAGCACATATCGTTTCCGGAAATTCCTCACCAGAAACTGGGAACTTCCAGCGTAAAGCTTGCGGCCACCTCCGACGCCAACGTGCCGGTTTATTATTACGTGCGGGAAGGTCCGGCTGAAGTGAACGGCGATACGCTTCAATTTACGCCGCTTCCACCGCGATCCAAATTTCCGGTGAAGGTGACCGTCGTCGCCTGGCAATACGGGCGCTCCGTCGAGCCGCAACTTAAAACAGCAGATCCTATCGAACAGACGTTTTTGATTGTCAAGTAGTTCTTATGATCCACAGATCTAATCGCTGAAACTATTCGGATCACTGCAAGATCTGCTGACAAAATAAATAGAATTCCAGGTTGCATATCATGCTCACTTCTTACAGACGATGTTTTGCAATTCTACTTGGAGCCCTTACCGTCGTTTCATTGGTTTTTATTCGCGGGGCTACCGCAGACGATGAGCTTAAATCGCCCGATGGGAACGTCGTTGTGCGGTTTGCATTGCAAGAAGACGGTGAACCATCGTACGAAGTGGAATACTTGAGCAAATCCATGTTGGTATTTTCAGGCCTGGGTTTTGAGCCCGACTTCACCAGCGGATTTAGCGTTATCAGCAGCTCCACTCAGGAGCACGAAGGCCAATGGTCTCAAGTTTATGGCGAACGCAAAACCGTGCCGGATAATTACCACGAGTTGACCGTAAATTTGCGGAACAATTCGGGGCGCCCCCTGCAACTTACTTTTCGCGCCTACAACGAAGGGGCGGCTCTGCGATATACATTTCCAAAAACTGACGGGGCCAGCGATTTCAATTTGACAGCAGAAAAGACTGAATTTCGCCTTCCGGCAAACACTTGGGGTTACGAGGAACATGCCACCGAGGGTGAATATAAACGGTCTCGGATCGAAGATTTTCAACCGCAATGCGAGCGACCTTTAACCGTCGAATATGCCAATGGTTTATTCGCCAGCATCGCCGAAGCGGACAACGAACGCTACCCGCGCATGCTACTATCGCCACCTAGTGCTGTCACCGACCCTCAAAAATCACCCAACGTGACAGATACCTCGTGCACGCTAGTTACGGCGTTAGGCGGCACAACATCCAATACGGTGCCTCGCAGCGGCCTGGCCGATAACGGCCGCAATGCCCGCACTACCTTACATCCAGGAGAATCAACGCCGTGGCGGGTGATTGTGGTTGGGCAAAAGCCCGGCGATCTGTTGGAGCGGAATTACCTGTTGCTGAATTTGAATTCGCCGCTGGTGCTAAATGATCCTGCCTGGATTAAGCCTGGTAAGTGCATGCGAGATACGACGCTTACCACGGCCAACTCCAAAGCAATTATCGATTTTGCAGCGACAGCGGGTCTGAGTTACGTTGAACTGGACGACGGCTGGTACGGCACGATCGATGCCAGAACTGGCGATGCGACGACCGTACGCCGCCCCGGCTTGGATATTGATGAAATCGTCCGCCATGGCAACGAAAAAAACATCGGGCTAATTCTCTACGTGGATTGGCGGCAGGCCTCACGTCAGCGCGATGAACTGTTTTCGCTCTATGAAAAATGGGGGGTCAAAGGCTTAAAACTCGGTTTTGTCCAGGTGGGGCCCGCAACCGATACTGCCTGGATCACCGAGACGATCCAAAAGGCAGCCGAACATCATCTGCTGCTTAACATACACGACGGTTACCGTCCCACCGGCTATTCGCGCACTTATCCTAATTTGATGACAGTGGAAGGAATTCGAGGCAACGAGCATTTTCCCACCGCTGAGCACAATTGCACGCTCCCCTTCACACGGTACATTGCCGGCGCGGCTGATTACACCGTGTGCTATTACGACCATCGACTGCAAACCACCCACGCCCATCAATTGGCAATGGCGGTGGTGTCGTACAGCCCTTTGCAATGGATCATGTGGTACGACAAGCCGACAGATTACCATCATGAGCCTGAAATCGAATTTTTTCAAAAAGTTCCCACCGTTTGGGATAAAACCAAAGTCATCAACGGAGACATTGGCAAGTATGCCACGGTCGCCCGGCGCAGTGGCAATGACTGGTTCATCGGCATCATCAATGGGAATGAGGCCCGCGATCTAAAGGTGCCGCTGGATTTTCTAACGAAAGGCGAAAATTACTCGGCTCATATTTATGCGGACGACGATTCCGTCGAAACACGAACCAAAGTTGGCGTTCAAACACAACCTGTTAATGGGCAGGCTGTTCTTGATGTACCGCTGCAGCCGTCCGGCGGAGAGGCAATTTGGATTGAGAGCCAGGCCGTTCACCAATCGCCGTCAGCGGCCGCAAAGAACTGATTTATGCCCAAATCCGCTCAATATGTTTTGGGACTCGGCCTGTTATGCTTGATAAGCTCAACGGTTTGGTCGGCACACCGGTCCCTAGCCGATTCGCCAGAGACCAATCTGCAAATTCACACTGATCGACCAGTCGGTCAGGTGTCTGCGAATATTTATGGTCAATTCCTGGAACACATTTTACACTCAGTCAATGGTGGATTGTGGGGCGAGCTCATTGTCAATCGCAGCTTTGAGGAAATGTTGCCGCCACACCACGCAGACGGACGCGAATCGTCAGCCTCTAAGTCTGCAGCCGATCTACCATCGCAACAGGAGGGTGGAGATTCCAGCCCGCTCCATCGTTGGGAGATCGTCGGGAATGCACAAGTCACACTTGATTCGGAACTTCCTCTCAACGGGAGTCGCTGTGCCAGGATTATTACACCAGGCTCGGGCGGCGGCGTGGCGCAAAATAACTTATGCATCCGCCGAAATGATGCACTGCGTGGCTCGCTATGGGCGCGCGGCACAGCCAATGATGGTCTTCTTGTGCGATTATGCGTAGGCCAATCCATCCTTGCCGAACAAAAGCTTCCGGCTCCTGGCGCGCCGTGGAGCGAAATCCCTGTAGTACTCACTCCGACCGAGTCTGTCGACAACGCCACTCTCCAAATACTGACGACTGGAAAAGCGGAATTTTGGCTCGATCAAGTCAGTCTCATGGCCGACTCTTGCCGGGCAACCGGTGGCTTCCGCCCGGATTTACTGCAAGCTATTGCCGATCTAAAGCCCACGACTATCCGGTGGCCCGGTGGTAATTTTGCCAGTGGATATCATTGGAAAAACGGAATCGGTCCCCAGGCCAAGCGCGTTGGCAAGGGGTCGCCTGACGACATGGACCCGTTGGCCCTTGGTTTGGACGAGTTCATGACATTGTGCCGGCTGGTCCACGCCTCGCCTGTCATCTGCGTTCCGCTGGGACACCGCGACAATTCTCAACTGGCAGATTACCTGCAAGAAGCTGTGGACGAACTGGAGTATTGCAACGGAGCGCCCGATAGCAACTGGGGCAAAGTTCGCGTCGCCAACGGTCACCCAGAACCTTACCGCGTCAAATACTGGGAGATCGACAACGAGCTGAATTTAACTTCCATGAAGCCGGAAGCCTATCTTCAGGCAGTCGATAGCTTTGCCACAGCGCTGCGCAAGCGGGATCCGGAAATCGTCATCGTTGGTTGTGGTGGTGGCGGTACCACAATGCAGGCAGATCACGGTTGGGCATTACACATGCTTGATGAAAATTTGAAATCCTGGGATTACTTTAGCATCCACCATTACGAAAACTACAGCCGTGGTCCAATCGCGCCCGACGTGTCCAAGTTTAAAACGGGACCGCCAAAATTTGAAGCGCATATTTCCGAATTGCGCAACGCAATATCCAAATCGACAAATCCGAATCTAACGCTTTATCTTTCCGAGTGGAACTACATGTCGACGGATTGGCGAACCGGTCTGTATGCGGCGGGAATCCTGAACGTCTTGGAACGCAACAGTGACGTAGTTCCCATGTCGTGCCCCGCTCTGTTCCTGCGACAGTCGTCCGCAACGTCGTGGGACAATGCGCTCATTAATTTTGACAACCGCACATGGTATCCGGCGCCAAACTACGTGGTCATGAAATTGTATCGCGATCACTACTATGCCACCCGTCTAACTCTTGAAGGCGATTTTGGTCCACTCAACGCCGTGGCAACCATTTCAGATGATCGAGGCGAGATTTGCGTTAAGGCAGTTAATCCGTCGGAAGACGCAACCAAAGTGAACCTGGAAATCGGCCCTCAGACCCCGCGCCATGCAAATCTGGAATTGATTGCTCCTGATTCGCTCTCGGCCCGCAACACGCTGGATGACCCGCGCGCAGTTCGACCGCTCGTCCAGGAAGCACATGTAAACGGAAATACCGTCTCATTTATCATGCCTCGATGGTCAGTGGCGGTAATTCAAGTTGATTGATCAATCGGTAGGTACACCGTTGTGAATGATTCGACATCGACATTCAATATAGTGGCGTCGTGCGACGCCACTTTGGATAACGGATTCCACGCACCTGT
>DATJYL010000234.1 GCA_035499655.1 Pirellulales bacterium | reverse complement strand
GTGAAAAGTTCGACGCTACAATTGCTGGTTGTCGGCGAGAGTTACCATAGCGGTTGGCAAGCCAGGGTCGACAACCAGCCGGCCTCGGTACTGCGGACCGATGGCGATTTTATGGGGGTGGTTATCGCGCCGGGCGATCATGAAATTACCCTAAAATTCCAGCCCGAAAGCTTGCATTATGGCCGCTTGGCCTCAGGTTTTGGCCTAAGTTTGTTGGTGGTGGTGATGGCGGCGGCCGGTTGGCCCTGGCGCCGGCGAAACGATTAACCGCTTGGTACGGCAGCGAAGTTCCGATTCAAACGAACAGCATCATTCTGGCGATGAGCGAACCGCTTATTCCTCCGACTCGGCCGTTGGTTTCCGATTCGCTGATCAGCGTAGTACTGCCGGTCTACAACGAGTCGGCCGTACTGATGGAAATTTGCCAGCGATTGCGGGCCGCTTTGACGGCGTGCCGGACCACGTTCGAAATTATTTTCGTCGACGATGGTTCCAGCGATGGCGGTGCGGAAGCTCTGGATCGCCTAAGCCGCCAATTCGAGGAAGTGCGCGTGGTGCATCTGTCGCGCAACTTTGGCCACCAGGCAGCCATTCATGCCGGCCTATTGCACGCCCGGGGCGATGCAGTGGTGTTAATGGATAGCGACCTGCAAGACCCGCCCGAAGCCATCGGCAAGTTTTTAGAGGCCTGGCAGTCGGGGTACGACGTGGCCTATGCGGTTCGCATCGGGCGTAAAGAGTGGCTGGGGAAGCGAGTGCTGTTTGCTGGGTTTCATCGTTTGTTGTCGTCCATTTCCAGTACGCCCATCCCGGTGGATGCGGGAAACTTCAGCCTGCTTGATGCGCGAGTAGTGCGGCATTTGGCATCACTGGGGGAGTGTGATCGGTATCTTCCCGGCCTGCGGTCGTGGGTAGGCTTTACGCAAATCGGCATTCCTGTAGAGCGGGGCTCACGCTACGACGAGCGGCCGCGAGTTTCGTTGCGTGGGCTGTTGCGGTTGGCCAAGACTGCGATATTTTCGTTCTCTTCGCTGCCGCTGGCGATGTTTTCCTGGCTAGGTTGGATGGCTTTGGCCGTATTTTTGGCGGTCAGCAGTTATTCGCTGTATTGTCGGTTGTTTACCTCCCTGGCGATTCCCGGCTGGACTTCGCAGTTAGTGACGATGAGTTTTTTCGCTGCGTTGAATGCCCTGGGCATTAGCATGTTGGGGGAGTATGTAGTGCGAATTTACGATCAGGTTCGCGGGCGGCCGCTGTATTTAGTCGATCGAACCGTGAACTTCGCCACCGACGCCTGCGCCGTGAACAATTCCGATGCGCCTCAGCGGCGAGCCGAGCAACCGAAGGGCGTTGGTGCACTCGACTTGGAACGGCTTGACCCACTGGAAGTTAACAGTGAGTGGGATGGCGCCTATCAACACTTGCTCGCGCAAGCCAACGATTTACTGGAACTGGGCGCGTTGGCGCAAGCTGACGCGGAAGAATTGGCCCGCCGCAGTGGACAGGCCGGAGCACAAGTAAGTGAGCTCACGGTCCTAAAATTCTCCGATGCTCCCGGTGATTCGACCTGAGCACCGCAAAGCCGCCGTCCTTCAATCCCACCACCAGCGCTCACGGCTGTCGTTCTTCTTTGGCGCATCATGTAATCGCAATGCCGGCAAAGCGTAGCCATCGGTTTTCATCGCGTCGGGTTTCAGTTGGGCATTTGGATCAATCCGCACTCCGCCGCTGACTCCCACGAGGATGGTCGTTTTGTTTACGATGCGGTGATTGATGACCGTATCTACTGCTTTGGGAGCGACGGCCAAGGGGACCTGGTATTGCTGCGGATCGCCGAACTCTAGCATGTGCCAGCGAACTTTATCCGGCAAGTTCTCGCTCCGCATCAAGGCACACACGAGCGCCAAGTCGCACATATTTTGCAGTTCGGCGTAAATGGGATATTTTACCGCCAAATCGGCAAAATGCTTGGTAAAATTTTGTGCAAACTGCTGATTCAACACATCGGAACTGCCCGTGTGAAGTTGCTGGCCAGCAGCCGAAAGCATTTCGTTTTCGCTGAGCACTTGCACAGCTTGGCCGCGCAATTCGAAGGCATCACGCTGGGGCGTGGTGGCCACCGCGTCATAATTCAGCGTGAACCACCACCGCAATACATCCATAGGGGGCGGCGACTGCCCGGGCGCTAGCTCGATCATATCCAGATAACTGGGCACCCCGAACACCCCTTCTTCCAGGCCCATGCCCACTAGCTTCATGCGATAATCGGCTTCCACTAGTACTTGCGCCACGCGCGTGCGCGGATCGATGCCGTAGACCTCGATATTTTGTTGCCCCAACTTTTCGCGCAGCTGTTTGAGCCAGGCGTCGCGTTGCCCAGGTTTGAGTGGAGCTTTGTTCGATTCGCTGATGAACGCCTTGACATCGGCCAGCGAGGCCGCCGTGGGCGTGATATTGCAGCCAAACGGCGCGTCCGATCCCGACATCATTCGCCGCAAAATCACGACCAAATCGTCCAACCGCAGCACGGGCCGGCCCGATTCTTTGCCGACCAGCCGGCCTTCAAAATCCGTCCGCCAATCACCGGCGGGTCCGGCCAGCACAATATCCCCCTGCTCTGGATAAACCAGCACGTATTGAATTCGCTGCAAGCCTGCGAGCGTTTGCATTTCTTCCGTCGGGCGCTGGCCTTGGGCGGCAAGCAATTCCACTTGTCGCTCCAAGCGCACCAAGGAAATTTTTCGCAGTCCGGAACTTTGCCGCACATCGCCGCTGGAGGGGCGCTGCGCAGCGATCTGCCGCAATTCCGCGAGATTGTTGGAACGATCGACCTTGACGAGCGGGCGCAACACGCCTTTGGCATCGATGGACACGCCGCCCGGGAATGAAGTGATGCTGCCGGGGCCGCCCATTTCGCTCCACGTCTGGGGCGCGACGGTTGATGTAATGAGATCGATCAGTTGGTCGAAATCAGCCTGGTTTCCGCCGAAATGGCCCGGACGCGCAGGTGGTGGAGAACGAAGGGCCGACAGCGATTCGGCCATCGTATGATCGTCATCAATCTGCGAGATGGTTTGTAACGCCGCCTGGCGATCGCCGGCCGAAGCTTGGGCTTTCGCCACTTCGGCCAAGATGGCGTCACGATCGGCGGTATTGTTTGCCGATCGGGCAGTTTCCAGCGCCGGAGCAAACTCACCGGATTGGAACTGTTGCTTGAGCAGCGCTGCTTCGCGGTCTTCTTCGGCCCAAGCTACCGGTTTCCAATTCAATTGGGCAACTGCCAGCGCCGTTACCCCGAGCAGCATTAACATAACCGACTTCGGCAAGCAGATAGCTGCTTCACGACAACATTGCGGTCTCATACCGCACCTCCTCATGCCAATCAGCCTCGCACATGCTATGGGGCAAAGTCAAGCGCCGTAGCTGATTAGTTAGAGGCACAGTTTTGCCGAACCCAGAGCAGTGGACCGTTGCCCGGCGCCGCGTTCTTCGTAATACGTCGGTTGCAGGAAGCTTTTTGGGATCGCAAACTGCCTGTTTGCTGCAACTCCTAGGCAGGCTCATGCCTATACCACGAGGAGGAACAAGCATCCCATCGAGCACGCACCCCGATACAGTAACGCGGGTCGATAGGGTAGGCACCCATTTCAACGAGAAGAGATTTGATTTCGAAAGAGAAGTGCTTGCGATAATAAGCTGGGATCATATCTCGTAGTAAGCGATTCAAGGCGATGCCATAATCTTTTAACTTCGCTACGGTAAACTCATCTTCCATATAGCCAGGTAAGCGGATTTCAATGAAGGCTCGATCACCTTCTCCGATAAAGCCATCGGCTCTGAGACTGAAGTTACAACTGGAGCCGCTGATTTTAGCCAAATAATCTTCCGTTGCTTTACTCAGATCGTTCATGAGCCGACTTAATTCCGTCGTTGCTTTGTGAAAGACGGCTTGAGTCACTACATCGTCAGACATGTTAGACCTCGTTGTGACAACCAACGGCTCGTTTACTGCTCAGTTTGCAATTTTATATTGAAGTGCAAAAAACAACAAACGGCTCGATCCCGAAACCTCGGGAGAGCCGTTTGTTGTAATGAAATGGCAGCCTGGGCAATTGCAGCCCGTGCTAATGTGCGTCCTTGTTTCAGGCGAACATGACCCGGCCGGCGATTTGATTCGCCCGAACGTGGGTGCTGTGCCCGCCCTGTTATCACAACGAATAAAACCGGGATGGCGTGGGCGATGCAGGCCCACACGAATCCAAGTTCCGCCGCAGGGGCCGGCTCGCCGAAGCGAGACCAAGCTTACGCCCTGGTCAGGCGGACGCCGGTTTCACCGTTGTCTCGGATGCAACTAGCCACCGCAACCGCAAGTCGGAGCAGCAGCGCAACCGCAGCTAGGAGCAGCGGAGCAGCCACAGCTCGATTCGCAACCGCAGCTCTTTTCGCAGCAGCAACGTTCGCAGCATTCGTGTAGCCAGCCGAACAAATGGCAGTGATGTTCGCAGCAGCAAGAATCACCGCAACCGCAGGCCGGGGCACTGCAACCGCAAGTCGGGGCAGCAGCGCAACCGCAGCTAGGAGCAGCGGCACAGCCACAGCTCGATTCGCAACCGCAGCTCTTTTCGCAGCAGCAGCGAGAGCAG
>DATJYL010000233.1 GCA_035499655.1 Pirellulales bacterium | reverse complement strand
ATGCGGAAATTCGGGCCATCGAGCAAAACATTGCGCCGTTACAAATCGATCGGGAAATGGTCGGCCGACGCATGTCACGCGAATCGGATGATGAACGTTATCAATTTCTTGCTGTCGAGTTCGATCGTGTTTCGAAGGAGCTTAAAAATGCTGAACTACAACTGGAAAATTTGAAGAGTTCAGTCTTTCCTAAAGTGTCGAAGTCGGAGCAGGTCGACGCCGCCATGGCCCTGTTCGCAAGGATTCTGCAGGCTGCTACCGATCAGGGTGCTCGCCAGGATTTGCGTCCACTTTTGACAGAACTGAATCTTTGGATTGGTTTGAACTTTGTCGGCGCAATTAAGGGAAAGAAGCGAGAAGTCCGTCGTATCGCTGGGGGAATCATCGCATTCGATTCGGAAGATTTACCGATAAGACTCTATGGCCCAGAGCATGTTAGCGATGGATGCAGCACCCTGAGCAAAACATCTTTGGACCAAGCAATCCCCGCGTCAGCTGATGCGGGGCGGAAGGACAAGCATGCCAGCAGCGAAGAACCGCCACTGGCATGCCCTGATAACCATTTTGCCGATCAGGAGAGCATTTCGTTCACAAAGGTGAGTCGGGGCGACTGGATTTGAACCAGCGACCTCTTGGTCCCGAACCAAGCGCTCTAGCCAGGCTGAGCCACGCCCCGCAATATTGGCAAACAGCTGATTCTAGCCGACCAACCGGTGTGGTCAACGCCATCTCCCTTTTGGCCGTCTGCTTTCCGAGCCACTCCCTTCTCTTGCCGCCTTGTGATTTCACGCAAAAATCTTCACTATTCCGCAAATCCACTAAGTCGGTTGTAGAGTTTTTCCCGCGTGGCCCATAATCCGGCGGAGGGCGTGGGAATAAAATAAAATCGCTCGCCATCAGTTGTGTTGTTCCAGCCTTGCAGGCAGTGGTCGGGCCGGTAGCGAGCAATGGTCGCCGCAATGTCGGCATAGCGAAAATTCACGCCTTCAATTTCCTTTTGCGTTAGGTGCCCCGGAGCGTAAGTAATTGTGAATCGTCCTTCGCTTGAGCCGTGGATCAAATGGGCGGTGGCGTGAGCCAAATCTTGCATGTCGATGTTCTGCCGGTACAGTTCCATCACGCGCGGCGTGCCGACGTATCCATATTTGCGGATAAAGGCGTCGACTTCGGGCTGCTCTCCAAAGCGTTTCAGCCCCGGTGCGATAATCACCAACTCGCCGTTATCGGCCAGCGCCATGCGCGTGCGATAAATTGCTTTATTCGCGACCCACGTGCTGAAGAATTCGTCGCCTTGCATAACGCACACGATTTTCTGCACAGGCTCGTCGAACATGGTGATGTTCTGTTCTCGCGATTGCCGAGCGGCGCCCAAGTAAGTATCTAGATCGTCACCCACATGAATTCCTGAATGCACCAGTTTGTCGTTCTGATTGCGGGCCAACACCACCTGCACATAAAAATCGGGAAGTTTTCCTAGGAAGTCATCTTCAGCGCGATTGAAGCAAGCCCGCACCGGCGTGACGAGGTTCCCAAGATTATTTTCAATTCCACAGCACGCCGCCGCCATGTGAGCAGCGCAAATCAGATCCTTGCCACCTAAACCGATGAAATAGTTTTTATTGTGGTTGGCAAAGCCTAGCACTTCATGGGGAACGACGTGACCGATGTTAACGATCCAATCCCATGAATCTTCCATCAACATTCGATTGAGCACTATGGGAAAAGGCCAATCGGCGGCCCCTTGAGTCGCTTCGTCAACAAAGCGCCCGGAAATCTGCCCTACTGTGGTGCAGCCGTTGCGCCAATCATGCGCATGAATCAGTTCGTTGGGGATCGCGCCGAACATTTGCCGATTTTCCTCAGGCGTGTGCGGCACGTGCTGTCCCAGCGTGGGGATGACGTGAATCTCCGCTTCATCTTTGAGCAGGCCATACAAAATTTCTGTCAGACGGCCCGCGCCAGAATGCATGCGTGTAATATCAGGCGGTAGCAGCAGCACTTTTTTCGGTTGGGCGCAGATCCGCCTGCGTGCCTCAACAACCGTCTGTTGCATCAGCAAGTGCAACCGATCCCAGGAGATTTCCGCGGCGCGTTCGGTGAACCAAGGCATGAAAATGGTCTTAAATTGCTGAGGCTCTAAATGCTTAATCCCAGCTCGGCCAAGCGGGCTTTAGTTGTATCATAGCTGGTATGCTGAATCCCGATGATTCCCATTTGGGACGCAACTTCTACAAGCATGGCCCGATCATCGATATAAATCACTTGCTGGGGTTCAAGCATGGCCACATCCAGCGCCAATTGGTAGATGTCGGCATCGGGTTTGCGCAAGTGAACGAAGCTGGAAACAATGAAAAAATCGACGAATGATTTTAAGTTGAACCGCTGGACACGGTCAAACGTCAATTCACGCCCTTCGTTACTGACGACGGCCACCTTCAATCCATATTTGTTCTTCAGGCGCGTGAATAATTCGATCATTTCGGGAAACGGCTGCGTAAAATCAGACACGAACTTTTTAAAGTCCGCTGGCGTAAAATCCCGTGGTTTATAAAACACCGTGCGTTCCAGAAAAACATCGAACGAAATCTTGCCCGATTCGTACGTGTCGAACGTCAAGTGGTGCCGGGCTTCAAAATCTTGCAAATCCAGATGAAAGCGATCAGCCAGTGCTCGGCGAATTTTGCTGTCCCAACCGTTGGTGAGTAAAACCCCGCCAACATCCAAAAACATGGCTCGGATGGTCGACACGGCAATTACCCCATTAGCAGGCTAACTGAGTGAAGATGAAAATCGCTCTCGTTCACGATTGGAAATGCCCGCAAAGCAGCCCATCCTATCAAATGCCGGGCCGATTCGGAAGTTTCTGTCGAAGTACGCCTTTTCCGCGGTTTTCGCTTTGTAAAGTGCCCGTTATTGATATAATGGAGCGGGGATTTTGGTCTCTGATTTGGGGAGCGGCCAGCGGTTTCTTCCGCGTGGCGGAGAAGGGTGCGATGAGTCTATTCTGTCCAAGCTTGTGGGCGTGTGTCAGCCAGAGTGCGTGTCGCTTGGAACGTAATGTCTGGATTGCGGCCACTGCTGTTTTTTTGTGCATCGCCGGCACTGCGCTGGCGGCGACAACGCCGCCGGTCCAACTACCAGCGGCTCCTCCTTTGCCGACCATTGGTTCCACCGTTTATAACGTCACCCTCACTAATCCGCTTATCGACGGCGGCGCTGTGGCTAGTACCGGCGCTTCCGGTTCCACGAATGCTGGCGTCATCAATGCCTTCATCAGCTACGCTTCAGCGCATGGTGGGGGCACGGTTGAAATTCCCGGCCCAATGACGGGAACGTCCACTTTCAAATCGAATGTGATCACTATGCAAAACAGCGTGAACTTGCAAATCGACCCCAATGCAATCCTGCAAGCCAACACCGCTGGCGCAACATTAATCACTACGCCTTCGTCCGGAACTTTCACCAACATGGAAATTAGCGGCGGCGGCATTATCGACGGTCACGCCACTGCCGCCACCAGCAACAATCTGGTGACGCTCCAAAAAGTAACCAATTTGGAAATTACCAACGTCACGATCGAAAACTCCGGTCATGAGCATCTCGTGCCGGAAAAAGACACCAATGTCACAATCAATAACGTCAACATCAATGACGATCTCGCCCTCACCAGTAGTACGGGCAAAACGTATCTGTCCAATACCGACGGCATTGATTATTCAGGCAGCAATTTCCGCATCCAAGGCTGCAATATTGCTGATGGTGATGACGACATTGTCGCCAAGCCGGCCAGCACCGCGTGCAATAACATCGTTATTTACAATTGCAATATCTATAACGGGCACGGCATTTCGGTCGGGGGCGGCACGGCGGCCGGCGTCTCGAATATGATCGTGGCTAACTGTACATTCAACCCTAGCAACATGAGTGATACCAACCAAAACGGTAAGAACAGTATTACCTACGGGTTGCGAATGAAGGCTGAGGACGGGAACGATCCGAACCAAACCCAATCGGGCGATGTCGGCGGGGTGCTGCAGAATGTGAAGTACATCAACATCTCCATGACGGGCGTGAAAAACCCCATTGCCATCGAAAGTTATTATGATGGGGGAGATACGTTCGCCGATTCCCCCAACGACACCGCCTTTTATACCTATGGCGGAACGCCGTCCACTCCCTTGCCGCCCACCGCTTTCAGCGGAACCACGCCCCAGTGGGATAACATTTCCTACGAAAACGTAACCGCCACGGGAGCAACTTCTACCGTATTGATTAACGGGCTCAACGCCTCGGCCAATCCCACCGCCACGCCTTATGCCAATGCCATCAATGGGCTGGCGTTCAGCAAAGTAAATATCACCGGATCTTTGCAGATGGATTTATGGTACGGAGCCAATGTCGATGTCAACGGACTTACGATCAACGGCGCAACGAAAAGTCTTTACGACCTCACCAACCAAGCGCCGGGTACGGTGGGGCTCGTGGTCGGCGATTTCAACCGTGATGGCCACGTCGATGCCGCCGACCTGCAAGCGATGATGCTGGCGCTAACCAATTTAACCAGCTACCGGCAAACTTATTTTCCTCTGGAAGTTAGCTCGCAGTACGACGCATTATTCGGCGATCAAATGGAAGTCATCGGCGATTTGAACAACGACTTTGTTTTCAGCAGCGCTGATCTGCAGGTTTTTTTAAAGTTACTCTCCCAGAGCGGCGGCTTCGGATCAACTGCCAGCGTGCCCGAGCCGGCGTCGGTGGTCCTATTAGCAGTTGGGCTTTGCTTGCTGACGTCGATTCGCATGCGTCAGCGCGTTACCGTTCGGAGCGGGTGATATTTGCACCCCGGGCGTGCGAAACCCCAGAGAACAGGCGGCCAGGCCAAACAGATGGTCCTGTGGCATCGCACGAAGCTGCTGCGAAGCCAGATTGCTTAGCGGCGTCTACGGCAGTAAGCCTTAAACGGCTGTGCGGCGGCGCCGCCATGTGCAGCCGACGAGCGCGAAGCCTATTCCAGCCAATATAATGCTGGCCGGTTCTGGCACGACCGAGGAGAGACTTCCATGGCCACCCTTGAGGTATTTCAGTAAGGCCTGCAGGTCAGCATTGTCGAATTTTCCGTTGCCGCTCACGTCTGCATATTGGCCCATATTACTTGTCGTGACACCGTGCGAGGCGGGGGTGCCATAGCCAAAATCGGTCGACAAATAGCCGCTAGGATTCGTCAAGGCGGCTTCCAATGCGGCAATATCTTTCGCATCCACATGTCCGTCAAAATTCATATCTCCCAACAGAATGTTTGACGCAACGCTCTCTCCGATCAAAACTATGTCCGTCCCCCCGTTTCCCGAAATCATGCTGATGGCAGAGGTGGCGGCATTGCTGTAGGTGATCGAGCCGGAGTAAGAAATCGTCCAATCGTAAGTGTTGCCGCCGAAGGTGGCCGAGATCGTGGAACCCTGAATGTAGGGTGTAATGCCGTCCGTCGCGTAGAAAATCTTCGGATTCGTGCTCAACCCCTTAATCCCGCTAGCCCCGGATACGAAGCTCACTAATCCGAGACTTTGAGGTATGCCGCCCACCACGGTCGGAGCCGCATCCAACACTAAACTTAACTCGGACGCTTGTGTCAAAGGAGTCATGCCGTCGCTCACGCCGTTTCGAAGCGCTAGCTGTCCGTTCGACGATTCACCCGTAAACGGAGTGCCGACAATTTGAATGGGCCGAACATCGCCGTGGCTGCTCTGATCCAATCCGTAGTGATATTCCAGAATTCCAATGCCGTTATAACCGACATACATATTCGCCAACTGAATGGCGCCAGCGGCGCCCGTGTTCCGATCGATGAACTTGCCGGTGGCAGTAAGCACGTTGCCCAGCCGAACCCCCGGGCTGGAACTGGTTGACGTTGACGGTGTTTGAAAGAGTAGGGTTCCCCCCGAATAGTTATAAATACCCAAGGTATGCGTTGTATCTCCCAGACTTAAATAAGCGTCGTTATTGGTATCTTGCAGGTTGACGGTACCACCGGTCTGGACAATCGTCCCGGTTACAGTTTCACTCATGCTTGAAAGATCGGTGCGAGCGATTCGCATCTGGCTGGCAAGATCCAACTCACCGCTTTTGACGGTGAGCGTGTTGTAATTGGCGGGTGGGTTGGCGCCGGAGGGCTGGTTGCCTAAATAAAATCTGCCCAATTGATACGGGGTTACGTATGGAGGAGTCCCCGCATTAGCCAGGTAATTGGGATCATTCGTCGGATCGAATACTACGCCATCGCCGACCCCAGTGGTCTGGTTTACGCCGTAACCATTGTCGACCTCCGTAGCTGAGTTCATGGCGGCGCCAGTTCCCGTATTCGGGAGCGTGTCGCTGCTCCAATTCACGTTATCATACCACCAACTTGTGTTATCGCCTTCGTCGTAAGTAAATGCGCCTTGAGACGGCTGAACCATCCACGCCATCCCTAAGCCAACGCATACGGCAAGGCCCGCTATACTTCCGCGCATTTCGACAATAATGCGAATAAAGTCGGCAATTCTAACGAAGCAAGTCCTCATGATTCTTCACTCCCTATTGACTCCTATACTGGCCCAAGCCAGCGCAGGCGCTTCAAAATCCCAAATTCAGCATTCTGCCTTGAAAGGGAAAAACATGTCAATTCAATCTACGCACAGCATATGAATGCCGGTATTACCCCGCGCCATTGGATCGACCCCCTTACCAAATCAGAAATGAAAAAGCCCCCTGGCTCGATGTTTTATGCCGAGGCTCATTATCAGCCATGCCTAAGTTCCGCACACATGCAACTCCCCCCATTCGGAGGACGTCACAGCACGTTATTTTCACTCGGCGACTTTACGCCTCCCCAGAGTGATTAAGCCCAAGGCCCCCGCTCCCAGGCCCAAAAGAATCAAGCTTCCCGGTTCGGGAACGTTCACAAGCGGCCCCTGCACCTCAAATAAAGTCGTGTCAAACGACGTAGCAGTAGTGCTGCCTTTGTTTGGACGGAAGGAGAACGTGTCGTAAGTAAAACTATTCGGACTGGTGTCGTCATAGGTGTCTTCAACGGTTCCTGTGCCACCAATGCTGCCGCCAACCATTTTGACATCGACCATCAAATCGTTTGACATTCCACGGGTTAACGTCCACGTCATCGTGTACTGCGTACCGCTGGCATAACCAGTTTTGCCTGTGGTTGCGTTCGGGTCATTCGTCAAGGTCCCAGACACCCCATTCGCGCCCCAGTTGCCTGAAGTACTCATCAGATCGGTTGGATTGGCAATCGCTTCCTTCAACGCAAATGAATTGCTGGCACCGAGCGTAGTGCCCATGTTTCCGAAAATGGCGTAACCCGCATATCCTGTTGTCGGAAGGCTATTATTAATCGTGGCGACACGAACAGGAGAGTCGACTACAGCCACGTCAAACGCTTGACTTGTATTCTGTGCGACCACGCCGGTCGGCGTAAAAACCCAGGTCAGGACCATTTGGTCACCGGGATTGGCAAGGACTACGGCGGTACCGGGCGCGGTGAAATACGTCGTCATTTGGTAGGACGAAGTTCCATTAGTATTCATCGCCGAAACCATGTGACCCACGGATGGCGTGGTCGACCCCCCGTTGTTATTGACAGTCCACAAAGAGGTGATATCGCCGCTGCCGTCCTGATCGACGCCGTTCTCCGAATATGTCGTGCTATACGGCGCCGTTAGCGCGATAGGCGGATTAGTGATCAAGCCCGAGTTAAAGGTATTGTCCACAATCACGGTTGCTTGGCTCGAAGAGCAAATTAGCAGAGCCGCCACAAAAGCAAGAACCGCCGCAGCGTGTACAGAAGAAAGCAAACAAACCGTTGGAAGAAGCCGACACCGATACATGAGACACCTCCCCAAAACAAAGATGTTGACTCACGGTGCGCGGCCTCTTCCAAAACAAGCGCACGGCAAGAGATTGTGACTACCGTAACCCCCGGTACATCATTGTGTATACATAGCCCTAACGGGCATGTCAACAATTTTCCCAAAAGGATACCTGAATTACTTTCCTGCTGGGCCAGTGAGTGGGTCAGTGAAAAAAACACACTGCGACCCCCTGTGCATTCACACGATGGCAAGCACCCCAATTGCAGCTTTAGCGAGAATTGTGTCAGAATATTCCCTGGTCAGCGACGTTGGAATAACGCATTTCTATCGGCTTTCCGTCAAGCAGGAGGTGCCTTGAGTCTATTCTTGATGGGCACAAATCATTGACTCTCCAGTCAAAATCATTTATACCAATAAGTGTAGTCGTCTTGCCTGAATGGGGGGGTCGGGGATCGTCAATGCCATTCAGGTGCCGGACTTCGGGGTGAGGTTCTCAGCATAGGTTTTTGACGTTGCCAGTGTTTCGCAGGCTTGTGCTGGGTGCTTTTCCCGCTGCTCTCCGCATCATCATTAATTCGTTCAAGGAGTCGGCCATGGCCGCTTCAGTCGCTGCGCTCAGGCGAAAGCAGGACTTGGATTCCCAGTGCGCTCAGGCAAAGCTTTTCACTCCAGGTTTTGGGCGCTCAGGCTTCACGTTGGTTGAATTACTGGTGGTCATCGCCATCATCGGAATTTTAATTGCGGTATTATTGCCGGCTGTGCAGTCGGCTCGCGAAGCAGCTCGCCAGTCTCAATGCAGCAATAATGTACGGCAGCTTGGTTTAGCGCTGCAAAATTACAATAGCGCGAACAATAGTTTTCCTCCAGGCATAAAGTTCACGCCCCGGTCAAACACAGACTATCTTGGCAATTCATTTACTAATGCGGCGCCTTATGGCCGCGCCAGCACGGAAAGTTGCTTTGGCTGGGGGGCTTTTATTTTGCCCTTCCTGGAAGAAAAAACGCCCGCCGACGTCTTCAAGAACGCCACTCCTCCCGCGACCGATGAGCAAGATGCCAAGCGGATGGATTACGATTGGGCGAAAGTATTTGATTCAACCGCCAATCCCAGCACTCCTTTGGATTTATACCGCAGAGATGCTGCCGCTACCGGGCAATATGCCAGCGCGCCGCTGTTTACCCCCACCGAGTTCCTCTGCCCCAGCGATCCCTTAGGAAATATCAACGTACTGTTCAATCAGCCGGCTGGCCAGGATGGCAGTACGACCACTCCCACAAACATCTATGGAAAAGATGTGTCAGGTAAATCGAATTACGTGGGAATTGCAGGAACAAGGGGTGCAAAGCGCCCCACTTCGGGCGATCAGTTTTGGTGGTACGGGCCCATCAGCTCGTCGTTTAATACAACAAATCCCCCTGAAAAGACGGAAAAGAAAGGCCTTTTATATTTCAATAGCAAAACGAAAATCAAAGATGTCACGGATGGCACAAGCAAAACTTTTGCCATCGGCGAGCGCGATGGCGATTACATCAGCACTTACACTCGCCCACTTGGATTCCGCGGCCGTATGGCAGCCGTGTGGGTTGGGCCCATGCAGGCCCAATATCCAGACGAAGCTTTAGCCAACTGCGTCGCCCCCTCAACCATCGGCAACTCGATAAATGCCAGTTCTGGTTCTTTCCTGCTTAACGGATATAGTCTAGCCGGCACAAGCAAAGATAATGAATACTGCATCGGTAGCAAGCATCCCGGCGGAGCAAACATGGGTATGGTAGACGGGTCGGTACGATTCATCAGTGAAAATATCGATGCGGCCACGTGGGAATTACTGGGAGGAATTAACGACGGCAACACAATGACGAATTTAAGTAGCGGAACGACCTATACTGTTAAAGATTATTGAAAGCCAAAGATTATTGACAGCCTGAGTGTCTTAAACCACCCGTCTTGTTTTGCACAATTTTGTTGGTGGTCTCCGTAGGGTTTTGTTAGCTCACCATTGCTGTATATTTCATTAGTAAACAGTGCATGCTTTTCTTTTCGCTATCTTTTCGAAGCCTCGCTAGTGTTTTGTTGGCCATCATCCTAATTTCGTCAGCTGGGTGCAACTCTTCGGGAGTGCAATTAGGTAGTGTGACAGGGCGAATTACAAAAAACGGAAAACCCCAACCCAAAGTTTCCATATTTCTTACTCCATTGGAAGGTGGCCGGGGATCCGAGGGGCTCACTAATGAAAACGGCGAATATCAAATGGTTTATACCCGGGACCTAATGGGTGCTCTCGTCGGGAAGCAGCGCTTGACCGTCTCCACGGCTCCCAAAACCAAAAACGGTGACATCGTCTCCCCTGGAATGCAGTTGGTTTCAAAGGAAGTGGAAATTAAACCAGGTTCTAACACATTCGATTATGATCTCGCCGAAAGCGAAGCGGAAAAATCTAAATAAGAATCGCCAACCTACGACTAAGCACCAAGGCGCACTCGCTGCAGATTATGCCATCCGTTAGAATACGAATTCAACTAAGGTCGCCTGCAATTTGCCATGTTGCGATTTGACTTACTTCACTTTGCCGCTGGTGCTTGCTTCATCGTGGTGGCCACCTTTTTAGGCGGCGCCTTTTACGCTTCGTTAGGAAGCTCTTCCAAGATAGAGCTAGGCACAGTTAGTGGACGAGTGACCTTCCACGGACGTCCGCAGCCAAATTTGTGCATAGATTTTGTGCCTGCCGGCGGTGGCCGTGGCAGCGAAGGCCGGACTAACCAGCAAGGCCACTACCAAGCAATCTACTCGCTCGATAAAGCGGGTGTCTTGGTCGGCCTGCAAGAAGTACTTATCTGCGTACCGGAGGTCTTAGATCACGCCAATAACCCCGTCATCCCGCGCAGAATTCTCTACTCGGCCGACGTCGAGATCCACGAAGGCCAAAACCAACTCGATTTCGACCTAGCCAATTGGCAAGCGACCAACAGTCATCGGCTTACCGATGTTGCTCCAGTGCGAGCAGAATAAACCTTTGAATGACGTGCTTCCTGATTCTCTCACTGACACTGGTACGAAGATTGGGGGATAGCCAGGGTTCTCTCAGGGCTCACAGCACTGGATCGGGTCAAGGCGCCACTTTTTTATCCTAGAAATTCCCTACCTTCCTGTGAAAGTTTTGAATCCAATATGACTCTCAAGCCACGAACTTCCACTCGATGGTTTCACGTTCTTACTCGGCCTCCTAGCGATGAAGTTCACCTTCGTTTGTATCTGATGATCGTACTGTCGTCAGAAGGAAGAAATTGGGAAGGATATTCCCCGTGCCAATGTCCTTTCGATATAATACAAGCTCACTGTGGCTACTGTCCGATGTCGCACGGGTAAAACTACGCAAAGTTACGATGCCCTATTGATCGTCTCATTTGGCGGACCGGAAGGCCCCGATGAGGTAATTCCCTTTTTAGAAAATGTTCTTCGGGGGCGAAATGTCCCGCGCCAGCGGCTGCTGGAAGTCGCGAAACATTACGAGCATTTCGGGGGCATCAGTCCCCTCAATTCGCAAAATCGGGCATTAGTGGCTGCATTACAAACGGAATTGCAGCAACAAGGCATTCGCCTACCCGTTTACTGGGGCAACCGCAATTGGCGCCCCTTTTTGGCCGAGGCCCTCCGTAAAATGCAGGCTGACGGAGTCCGTCACGCGTTGGGGTTTTTCACGTCGGCGTTCAGTTCCTATTCTGGCTGCCGACAATATCTAGAAAACATTGCCACTGCGCAAGCTGAGTTGGGGCCGGGTGCGCCGCAAATCGACAAGCTCCGGGCATATTTCAATCATCCTGGCTTTATTGAATCGATGATTGAGCGCGTCGCCGAGGC
>DATJYL010000232.1 GCA_035499655.1 Pirellulales bacterium | reverse complement strand
GGTCCGGCAAATCGCTGGTCCATTTACGGCGTCGATCCGCGATATAATCCCCCTCGCCCTCCGGGAGAGGGCTGGGGCGAGGGGACAACTCCGCCATCCGCCTATGCCAGCTTACCACGCGAGGCGTACACTGGTTACCCGGGCGATGGTTACACCATGCCCGCCTACGTGCCGCAGTACATGCGTGGGCCAGAAGCCAACAGTGGAACCGTGCCCGACGGCGGCGGAATGACCGACCCTTCCGTGCTGGAAAACACATGCCGTGTCGGGAACGATTGCGATGCCCCCGCCTGCCCCGCCCCGCTGCCGGTTGGCTCGTGCGGACCGTGGAAGCCACCGGGAATCAGTCCCGGCGCGCCGGGATGGCCGGAAGACGAATACATTTTCGACGGCGGCGACAGCGACGGCGCCGTAAAGGTCCGCCCCGACGGACAGTTAGAAGGGCTCGATTCGGAAGACACCATCGCCCATTACCAAACAATTGATGGCCGCACCGTTGTCAAGCCGAGTTGCCGGGTGTGCATCTATTCGCCGCGCTTTGCCGCCGTGCGACAGGTCACCCTGGCCTATGGCGATAACCAGCTCGTTCGTGCCGGCGGCGTCGATATGCCCATCGGACCGGTTCCGCAGCAGGAAGTGCAACCGGTTACCACCGCGCTTCAGCCGGTGCAGCCGGTGGGCGAAATTGGCCAGCGGGCCCCCGTCACATTCTTGGAACGCACGCCGCCGGTCGGCTTGATCGCCCAGACGGTGATTCGTGCGACGGTTGACCGATTGAAGCCATACGAAGATTTCGATTTAGTCCGCGCCGGCCTACTCATCGAGGCGGAAAAGCCATTCATCGCCAAGTCGATGGACGCCGCCATTGCCTGGACGACCGAGCAAGGCGTGCAGGTCGCCATCGAAGGCAAAAAAGCCATCGTATTGGAAGGCGACAAGCGCGCCCAAGCCACGTTCGGCATCGAGCCCCCTTCGCACCCCTGCTTGCGCATCTGCAAGCTGGCCTCGACCCACAGCGCCAAGCCAGGCGAAATCGTCGAGTTCACCATCCGCTTCGATAACGTGGGCGACCAAACCGTCGGCAACGTGAGCATTGTCGATAATCTGACCACGCGATTGGAACTGGTCGACGGCAGCGGCCAATGCAGCAAGGACGCTAAATTCTTCAGCGAGCCGAACAAAGAAGGCTCTCTCGTCCTGCACTGGGATATTGCCGAGCCGCTCAAGCCCGGCGAAGGCGGCATCGCCCGCTTCAAATGCATCGTGCGATAAAACCAACGACGTACGAGCAGCGCTGCGAACCACTCGCTTCTCTGCATGTCCTCACTGGCGTTGGTAGCGATGTGCCCCAAGAGTTACAATGCGCTGCGCGGTAACCCTGTCAATTTTCGCTCCCCTGCCCTGCCCTGCCCTATGCCCCATCCTTGGCTTTCTGCCCGTTCCGCCGCTTTCGATAGCTCCGGCATCCGCAAGGTGTTCGACCTGGCGGCCAAGATGACCGATCCGATCAATCTGTCCATCGGCCAGCCCGATTTTGATGTGCCCGAGGGCGCCCGGAAGGCCCTGGTTGCGGCCGTGAACAGCCGCAAAAACGGTTACTCGCAAACGCAGGGCATTGCACCGCTGTTGGAAAAGCTGCAAGCGCAGGTGGTGGCGGAGTTCAAACACACGAATCGAAAAGTGTTTGTCACCAGCGGCACCAGCGGCGGTTTGCTCTTGGCGATGATGGCGCTGGTGAATCCCGGCGATGAAGTGATTTTGTTTGATCCGTACTTTGTCACCTACGAGCCGCTCGTAAAATTGATGGGCGGCCGCGCCGTGCTGATCGACACGTATCCGAATTTTTCAATCGATTTGGATCGGGTGCGTGCCGCCATCACTTCCCGCACCAAAGCCATCCTCTTCAACAGCCCCGCCAATCCCACCGGCAAAGTAAATTCCCCGGCCGAAGTGAAAGGCCTAGCCAAACTTGCGGCCGAGCGCAACCTTGCGCTTATTAGCGACGAAATTTACAGCCGCTTCTACTACGACAATTCATTCGTTTCACCGGCCAAATTCAACGATCACACGATCGTCATCGACGGCTTTTCCAAGTCGTATGCCATGACCGGCTGGCGAGTCGGGTTTGCCCACGGGCCGGCTGCCGTGATCGACGAGATGATCAAGCTGCAGCAGTACACCTTCGTATGTGCTCCACAACCGGCGCAATGGGCTTGCGTGGCGGCGCTGGGGTTGAATATGCAATCGCACATCGACGCTTACCGCTTCAAGCGCGACATGCTCGTGCAAGGCCTGAGCGGTTTGTACGAAATCGCCCAGCCCGAAGGCGCCTTTTACGCCTTCCCCAAAGTGCCCCAAAGTTCCGGTGCAGCGACCGCCAGCGAATTTGTTGAACGGGCGATTGAAAATCAGTTGCTCGTCATTCCTGGCAAGATTTTCTCCAGCCGCGACACGCACTTCCGCATTTCTTACGCAGCGGAAAATTCCACGATCGAGCGCGGCATCGAAGTGCTGCGCAAGCTCGCTAAGCCGAAATGAGGGTGCAAGATTCCCATCCCCTCGGCAACCATTACCCTATGGGTTGAATCTCGCCGGGCCACAAGAGGTGGAATATGCACCATTCCTTATTTCAATCGTTTCAAACCGCCCTTCATTCCCATCGCTCCCCTAGCCGCGCTTGGTCTCGCCGGCAGTTTTTAGGCGGAGTTGCCGCCGGCGCAGCAGCTTTTTCCACATTCGGACTATCGTCCTTTTCAGCCCGCGGAGCGTTGGCCGAAGCCTTGCAAGTGACGCCGCGGCTGACCGAGGGCCCCTTTTATCCTGACAAGTTGCCGCTGGATACTGATAACGACCTGATTATCGTCAACGATTCGCTCACGCCCGCCATCGGCGAAATCACGCATTTAACGGGCCGCATTCTCAGCGCGGCAGGCGAGCCCATTCGCAATGCCTTTGTGGAACTCTGGCAGGTCGACAGCCACGGCATTTATTTGAATTCCCACGATCGTAACGAGGATAAGCGCGATAAAAACTTCCAGGGGTACGGGCGGTTTCTCACCGGCAGCGACGGCAGCTATTATTTCCGCACCATTAAGCCCGTGCATTACACCGGCCGCACGGCGCACATTCACTTCGGCATTAGCAAAAACGGCCAGCGGATTTACACCACGCAGTTGTTCATCAAAGGGAATCCGGAGAATGAGCGCGACGGCGTGTTCAACGGCATCCGCGATCAAAAAGCCAAAGACAGCGTGCTGGTCGATTTCAAGCCGATTCCGGATTCCAAAATCGGCGAGCTCTCCGCGAAGTTCGACATCGTGATGGGCCTGACGCCCGAAGATGCGAAAAAAGACGACGGCGACAAAATCAAAGGGGGCATCGGCAAATCGGAAATGCAGCAAGGCGGCGGCCGCGGATTTGGACCGGGTGGCCCCGGCGGCGGATTCGGTCCCGGCGGGCCTGGCGGCAGGCCCGGATTTGGCCCCGGCGGTGATTTCGGACCGCCTGGCGGCGGCCCTGGCGATGGTCCCCCGCCCGATTTCGGCCCCGGCTTTGGGCCGCCCCCGGAGCGATAAAGGTTTTCCGTGGCTCTCGCCTTACACAAACAATTTGCGAAGTGCCGCCAGTGTTTCGTTTAGTTTCGCTGTGGTCACGTGTGCGGCCGTGTAAATAATTGCCGATTGCTCTACAGTAAACAAGCGATTGGGCCGAATGTAGCTTCGCATCGCCAACTTCCCTGCGGTGAAGTCGCCTACTTCAATCGCGACCGAGAAAGCGTCAGAATGGGCTTGGCTTGTAATCTGGCACAGAATCAGATCATTGCCTGGCAAATTTACAACCACTAACGCCGGGCGACGCTTGCCTTGTTGCAGATTTGTCTGCGGAAATGGCAACACGACAACGTCGCCGGCTACAGGCTTGCCCACGCTGCGTCCTCTTCAGGAGTATCCCAATCACGGGCAAGTACATTTTGACTGGCCTGCAACCCGTCAAACCTTTGATCTTCTGACCTGGTCCTCAACAAGCGGACAAAACGATACACCTCCCGCTGCAATGACTCCGGCAAGGTATTAAGCTCGAGGTCAATAAGTTCGCGCGTGCTCATGGTGGTGCTCAAACCGTTGTTTAAGCGCTATTCTTTTTCTCTTCCACCAGCGGGAAAATGCGTTCCTGGCCGGCCACGTTATTTTCCGTGATCACGTACCGGGCGCCTTGGTTTTCCGGCAAATCGTACATCACGTCGAGCATCACTTCCTCGATGATCGAACGCAGTCCGCGGGCGCCGGTGTCTTTTTCCAGCGCTCGGTGAGCAATGGCCCTCAAGGCCGGCTCGGTAAAACTGAGATCGGCATTTTCCATGGAGAACAGTTTTTGGTATTGGCGGACTAACGCATTTTTCGGTTCGGTTAGCACGCGGACCAAAGCGGCTTCGTCCAGCGGCTTCAGCGCGGAGATTACCGGCAACCGGCCGACGAGTTCGGGGATCATGCCGAACTCGAGAATGTCGTCGCTGCAAACGCTGGTCAGCAGTTCGCCCAATTCTTTATCTTCGCGCACGCCGGCCGGTTGGCCGAAGCCGATGGTGCGCTTGCCCAACCGCTTGGCGATGATTTCGTCCAACCCAACGAACGTGCCGCCGCAGATGAACAAAATGTTGGTCGTGTCCATCTGAATGTATTGCTGTTCCGGATGCTTGCGGCCCCCCTGCGGCGGAACATTGGCCACCGTGCCTTCCAGCATCTTCAACAACGCCTGCTGCACCCCTTCGCCGCTGACATCGCGCGTGATGGAAACGTTGTGAGATGTCTTCCCGATTTTGTCGATTTCGTCGATGTACAAAATGCCGCGCTGGGCCGCCTCGATGTCGAAATCGGCCGCGTGCAGCAGCTTGAGCAGTAAATTTTCCACATCTTCGCCCACATAGCCGGCTTCCGTCAGCGTGGTGGCGTCGCCAATGGCGAAGGGAACGTGCAAAATTTTGGCCAGCGTGCGCGCGAGCAGCGTTTTGCCGGAGCCCGTCGGTCCCAGCAGCATGATGTTCGATTTATCGACCTCTACGTCGCTGGCTTCCGCGCCCAAAGTCAATCGCTTGTAATGACTGTGCACGGCCACGGCCAGCACTTTTTTCGCGTGTTCCTGGCCGATCACGTATTCGTCCAACTGCGTGACGATTTCGCGCGGACTGGGAATGCGCGTGAACAACTGCTTGGTGGCCCCGCGGCGCCGGCGTTCCTGATCGAGAATCGACTGGCACAGTTCGATGCACTCGCCGCAGATGTAAACATCGCCTGGTCCTTCGACCAGCGGTCCCACGTCACGGTAACTTTTGCGACAGAAGGAACAGAAAGCATTTTTTTTGGTGGTGCCGCCGCCGCTGCCGCCACTGCCGCCCGTGGAGGTTGGTCCCCCGCGCCGGCCAAGGTTGATGTCGCGCCCGTTAGGCATGCCTAATCCTTTCGAGTTCTCTTCACCCGCTGCACTCTGCATGCGAGTGAAGTTTTAATCATCGGAGTCGCTCGAGTGGCTTGAACTGGAAAGTTCGCAGTCGCGCCGGGGGCCATCCATGTCCACGCTCGAATTTTCTTCCTTATGCTTTGCGGTTACACAATTGATTTTGCAGAAATACTGTTTTATCTGACATTATTGCAATTCGTTGCCACAGTTACGATCCGCGTTACCCCGCCGCACGGCAACCCAGGCACGTGCGGTTTTACCGCGCTGCGTGTTGAAGCAGAGTAAATCGGCTTAACCCGGTTCGCTGTTATCGTTTAACTCTTGCTGGATTTTCTCCGCGAGGAGTGTTTTAATGTTTCGGAATTCCTCGTCGCTCAGCTTACCTTGCTCGTGCAGTTCGCGAAATTTGCTGAGTAGTTCGCTCACCGCTGGCCCTTCGTCGCCCTTACTACCGCGAAACCTTGACACGATCCAAGCGCCCAAAGCCGCAAGCACGGCCATAGCCGCAAATAACAAACCCGCCGTAATAAGTTTTTGGGCTGCGGGGTCTCCCATCGAAAACCTGCCGGCCTGCGTTCCCAGCTTGTCGCTTGGCGACCACACCACCTGTTCATTATGGATACTCCCCTTGAATCAGTCCAGGATGAAAAATCGGCAGCATTTCGCCAGTTGGCACGCTTGGGTTATGCTAGGAGAAAACCTGGGGAGCCTGAACAGGCGTCCCGGCGTTTCCAGAAGGCCCCCAAACCATGCCCTGTGTGACATTCAAAGAGGCTCCCCCTAACTGTGCGGCATAATGTAGTGGGCTGTTGTGCCACTTCCATTACCACCACGGTTCAAACTCAGATTCTTTCTGCTCCTGCCATGCCTCAAGCGAACGATTTGGATCGAATTCTCCGCTGCGGAATCGTGGCGGTGTTGCGTGCCCCCCGTGGCGAATTGCTGGCCGAAGTGGCCGAGGCTCTGCTGGCCGGCGGCGTCGAGGCCATTGAAGTCACCTTCACCGTTCCGCATGCCCTGCAGGTTATAGAGCAAGTGGCGGACCGTTTGGGCGACAAACTGGTATTGGGCGCCGGCACCGTGTTAGATGCCGAAACGGCCCGGGCCGCCATTTTGGCCGGGGCTCAATTTATCGTCTCTCCCACGTTGAATTTGCAAGTTGTTGAGCTCTGCCGCCGCTACAGCCGGGTGGTGATGCCGGGCGCTTTAACGCCGACCGAAATTCTTACCGCCTGGCAAGCTGGCGCTGATATCGTGAAAGTTTTTCCATCCGATCTTACAGGACCAGGTTATCTGAAGGCGGTGCTGGCCCCGCTGCCACAAGTCCGGCTGATGCCCACCGGCGGCGTCAATTTGCAGACCGCCGCCGATTTTCTCAAAGCCGGCGCGTGTGCCCTGGGCATTGGCAGTTCATTGGTGGATCCGCAGGCCGTTGCCAAGCGCGAATTTGCGAAGATCACCGACCTGGCCCGCAAGTACGTGGAAATTGTTCGACAAGTCCGCGGCGCATAAGGCCGGCGCCGTTGGACACCGTTCGCAATTGTAAACGATCAACGCGCTTGCGTTTTAGCATCGTGGATTCTGCTAGCGTTGCTTCCCAGCCTGCCAACCTTTCGTTTCGTGCATTGTGCGCATGGTCGTTTCAAGCCGCCTGCACGGCAAGGTCGATACCACCAGATAGACCCCGGAGTATCGTCATGCGCGCACGGCGGCTTGGCCCACAGATTTTGCACTTTGCGGCGTGCATGATTGCGCTCGTGCTTTCGCCGCCATCGTGGGCCGCAACGTCTTCCGCCGCCGATGGCTTACCGGAACCGCTGTGCTGGCGACAGCAAGCGTTTACCATTCCGTTCAAAGTGGCCGCCGCGGAATCGCCCGATCAGCAGCCCGCCGAAATCCGCCTCTATGTTTCCGTCAACAGCGGAGCGACGTGGGAACAGGCCCAAGCCGTTTCGCCGCAAGAACGCAGCTTTACGTTCCGCGCGCCCCATGACGGCGAATACTGGTTCCAAATTCGCACCGCCGACCGTCAGGGGCATGTTTCCCCCGAGGTCGGCGGCAGGCCCGAATTACGCGTGATTGTCGATACCTTGCCGCCGCGGCTCGATCTGACTGCCCTGCGCGGTGAGGCGGGCGAAGTCAAAGCCAGTTGGCAAGCGGTCGATCCGCTGCTCAACGCCGATAGTTTGAAAATCGAATACCAAACCGCCGCCGGAAGTTGGCGGCAGGTCGCGGTCGATCGGCCGTCGCCCGGGATAGACCGGAGCACATCGACCGGCACGCTCACTTGGTTTCCCACCGATGCGCCTGCTGGCAGCGTATCGGTGCGGGCCACCATCAGCGATCGGGCCGGAAACGAAACGCTTTCGCAAGCGCTGGCGGAACCCCCCGGCGCTTCTCTCAAGCACGAATTAACCGCCAGCAACAAAGCCATGCGGCCTCCGGATGCGGACCAGAATTGGATGTCGACGCCCAACGCCGGCTGGTCGGCCGGTGGCCCGCCGGCGAATCAGCAACTCAACGCAGCGCTTCCAGTGCGAAATTCCGCATCCGCACCCTCGAACTCCGGCCCGACAACCTATAACGCGCCACGATCGCCATCGGCCAATCAATTCGCCATGGGTAGCAGCGGAAATACTGCGTGGCCAGCCGATCGCTCCAGTGATTTGCCTTTGGGACGCAACCCAATTCCGGCCGACGATCTCACTGCTCGCCCGCAAAGTGCTTCGTCTGCGCCTTCGTATGCCGCCAATTCGCCCCCGGCCGATTATCAATCGCCGTATACCGGCAACCCCTCGCGCTACGGCGACATCGCCAGCCGGGCAGTGGAAAACGTAAACCCGCCCATCCGCAACCAAGTGCTGCCGGACAACAATTCATATCGAAACGACGTGAATTCTTATCGAAACGACATGCCCCCGACTGCCGCATATTCCAACAACCCGCAATCGGCCAGTCCATCGTTGTCGATTCCTTCATCGCCGACAAGCACCGGCCCGACGGATATCAATTCGTCAACTAAGGGTCTGCTCCCGCCCGGCGAGCGGCCCCGCATGGTGAATGCTCGCTCGTTCGATCTGGATTACGAAGTCGACGGCATCGGCCCCTCCGGCATCGCCAAGGTCGAGTTGTGGGGTACCCGCGATGGTGGCCGCACCTGGAACAGCTACGGGGTCGATGACGACAATCGCAGCCCCATCCGCGCCAACGTGGAGGGGGAAGGCTTGTACGGTTTCCGCATTGTTGTGCAAAGCGGTTCCGGCCTCGGCGGCCTGCCGCCACGCAGCGGCGATGCCCCCGATTTATGGGTGATGGTCGATTTAACCAAACCCGCCGTGCGGCTGCTCGATGCCACCGCCGGTGAAGGACCGCACAGTGGCGAATTGCTTATCCGCTGGGAAGCCAGCGATGCAGCTTTGGCGGCGCGCCCCGTGACGCTGCTGTTCAGCGATCGGCCGGGCGGCCAGTGGTCGATCATCGCCGCCGGACTGGAAAACACCGGCCAATATGCCTGGCGCCCCGATAGCCGGGTGCCCGACCGCATTTATCTGCGGATTGAAGCACGCGATGGAGCCGGCAATACGGGCGTGTTCGAGGCGGCCCAACCCGTCACCTTGGACCGCATCCGGCCCGAAGGCCGCATCCGCGGAGTCCGCCCCAGCGCCGATACCGCAACACGGCCCTCCTTCGGCGATTTCTCTCGGTAAATAATAAAGCTGGCCATGCCGGCCGATGGGCTTTGCCAGGCCGTCTCGTTATATTTGTGGCATGCCTGATGCCACCAGCGCCTTTGAATTTCTGGCTCGCGAAAAAACGCCGGCTGTGCCCCCCCTGTGCGTGTTGTTTGGCGACGAGCCGCTGCTGATGCGCGAATCGCTGGATCGCTTGCGGGCCGCTGTATTAACCGGCGACGATGGCGAATTATCGTTCACCGCGTTGGATGGCAACCAGGCCGAGTTGCGCGAAGTGCTCGACGAACTGGCCACGGTTTCGATGTTCGGCGGCGGGCGGCGGATGGTGGCGCTCGCCGGGGCCGACAAGTTCGTCAGCCAGCACCGCCAGGCGCTGGAAGATTACTGCCAACAGCCGCGGCCTTTATCAGTGCTGGTGTTGGAAGTTCAGTCTTGGCCGGCCAACACCCGCTTGTACAAACGTCTGGCGGAAAGCGGCTTGCAAGTGAACTGCAATTTGCCGGGCAATCGGTTTGGAGATATCGATGAAGAATCCGTCATAAAATGGCTGGCAGTCCGGGCGGAAAAGCAATATCAAGCGCATCTGGACCCTGAGGCTGCGGAATTACTACTGGAGATTGTCGGACCGCAATTGGGGCGTTTAGATCAGGAGTTGGCCAAGTTGTCGCTCCTGGCGGGAAGCGAAAAACATCGAAAAATCACCCGCCCATTGGTGCAGCACGCCGTGGGCGGCTGGCGGGCGAAAACCGCCTGGGCCATGATCGAGGCCGCCCTGGACGGACAGGCCGCAACGGCCCTGGTGGAGCTCGACCGCCTGCTGTTGGCCGGCGAAGAGCCGATTGCCTTGCTGGCCATGATGAGCGGTTCGCTCCGCCGGATGGCGGCCGCCACCCGGCTGGTCGAACACGCTGAGTTGCAACGCCGCCGCATTTCACTGCCCGAAGCGCTGCGCGAAGCCGGCGTAACGCCCAAAAAGTTCGTGCTCGATAAAACCGAACGGCAATTACGACAGATCGGCCGCGACCGCGCCAAGCACATCTATCGCTGGCTGCTGGAGGCCGATTTAGCGTTAAAAGGTTCCAGTTCTTCTGGCGATAAGCCCCGCCTGGTGCTGGAGCAACTGATTGTGCGGCTCTCGCGGATTCTTGCCCCCGCTTCGGCGGCTAGATTGAAACCCACACCCGTTTCCGTGCCTTAAGGGCATCTCCGGAATATCGTGCATGATCCGGCGTAGAACCACACGCAGGTTCGCTAAAGTTTCCCGCCCTGGCGCGAAAATCTGCCGCGCGTTTTGATTGACCCACCCATAAGTCTTGTGGCGATTTTTCCCGGCGTGTTGTTGGGCCGCAAAATCCAAAAGCGCCGTTTCAGAAGCGTCGATTTCCAATGACACCACGGACGGTTATGCGGGACGGATCCCCATACAGAAAGTTGGACGACAAGGCGCGTGTGCGCCGGCTGTTCGGCTCCAGGCCGCGATGTCATGGTGGCGCGCGGCGTTTTTATCAGGAACTTGTGAGGGATCGAAACCATGACTGCCTATCGTGCTTGGACTGCGATGGTGGGCGTGTTGTGCCTGTCGGGCACGGCACTGGCTCAAACTAATTATCTCGAGGCGAATGACCCCTACGGCGTGCGCCTGACCCGGCTGGATTACTCAACACAGCCTTCCTTAAATTATAGCGGGGCCTCGGGGGGCCAACCGGTCGTTGGCACCCCGGCCAGTGCCCGCATGCAGGCGCCGGCCACTGCTCCCCAAGCGCCTCCGGACAACACTTCCAGCAGCGGCGCTGCAGCGAGCTGCGACACTTGCAATTCTTGTGGCGGTAGTTACGAAAACGCCTTGCACAATTGCGGCTGGGGCGACGAATGTGGTTGCAACCTGCCTTCCTGCTGCTGCAACGATCATTGGTACGCTTATGCGGGTGGCCTGACCATGGGCCGCACGGTCGCGAATCGAAACTGGACCACCTACGATACGGCAAACAACGCGCATCAATTGCTCTACTTCCCTGGCGCGAATTGGGGCGGCGGCGTGGATACCCGCATCGGTTACTGGTTCGGCTGCGGCTGCTGCGGCGATCCGTGCAGTTGCTCAAATTCGTGCGGACCCACCGGTCGTTTCGGCGTTGAAGCCGATTACTGGGGCGTGTGGGGCATGAACGGCAACGCCTTGCTCACGAACAGCACCTTTTCGCTCGGCACGGTGCAGGACGACAGCGGGGTTTCCTTCGGCACGAATCCGGCCACTGATTGGTATGACAACCGGACCGGCAGTCCTGTGACGGCCGTGCGGCTGTCGCGCAACGACGACATCAATAACGTGGAAGTCAACTTCCTGTATATGCCTTGCTGCGAAGCGTGCAACCGCTTCCAGGTGACCGCTCTGGCCGGCATCCGCTACTTCAACTTCCGCGACAACTTGACCTGGGATCAGTTCACGGCGGTTCCGCCAGCAGGCAGCACCAGCGATGAGGCGATTATCAACGCCAACGTGACGAACAACTTGGTTGGTTTCCAGCTCGGTGCGTACTTAAACTACCAGATTTGCAGCCGCTGGAGCGTGTTTGCTGCTCCCAAGATTGGCATCTATGGCAATCACATCACGGGTTACAACGCGATGGCCTTGTCCGATGGCACGCAAGCGACGTTTGACGCCAACGGAGATGTCCTGCACTTCAACAACTCGGCGAATGTGTTTTCGATGTTGGGTTCGATCGACGTAGGTTTCAACTGGGCGTTTAGTTCCAATTGGAGCTTCATCGGTGGTTACCGTGTGGTAGGGGTCAGCGGCGTGGCCTTGGCCGACAACCAGATTCCGCAATTCTTTGCTGACGAGGCTGGCTGGAAGACCATCAAGACCAACGGCGACCTGATTGTGGATGGTGCGTTTGCAGGTCTGGAATGCCGGTTCTAAGCGGTAGGACGGGGGTTGTACTGAGTTCTTGAACGACAACTTTGATTTGCTATTTTGAGTTCCCATGCCTCGGCCGGGCTTGTCCCGGCCGAGGTTTTTTTATGCGCAATTCGAAACCCGCCACTTCGCGGTGAGCGGTTTCTCATTTTCTCCATCCTTCGCAGTTGCTTGACTGGGCACTTCAAGAGCATTAGATTGGCAGCCAGGCAGGCCCGATGCTTGCCGCAATTTACCCAGATTAAAGTTGTCGCTGGCGAGATCTCCTATGAAATCTAAGCATTTGTTTGCCGTGGCGACTGCCGCAACCATCGTCGCAGTCGGCGCGTCGGTTGGATGGGCCAATCAACTGCCGCCAGGGTCGGGCAGCGCTTCAAGTTCAATGGCGGCGCCCAGCAAAGCGACTGTCCCATCGGCGGCGGCTACAGCGCCAGCTTCGTCAATGGCGCCTTCATCCCCGGGGGCGCCGTCATCTCCCGGGGCGGCATCCTCGCAGGCGCCGGCTCCCTCGCAGCCCGGGCCATCACAGGCCCAACCGGCCGGTTCGTGCGGCGGCTGCCCTGCCCCACGCATGGTCGAGCGCACCATTTGCGTGCCGACGTTGGCCTGGGAAAAGCGAACGGTCCCCTGTGTTGAGTTCACCACGCAAGCACAGCAACAAACGGTCACCGTGATGCATGCTGTGCCGGAGAAAAAAACCGTCACGCGCCAATGTGTCGTGATGGTGCCCGAAACCCGCACTCGCACAGAGAGCTACGTGGTCTGCAAACCGGTTCCTTGCGATGGCTGCTCTAATTGCGGCTGTGGCGCCTGTAAATACGAGACCGAAACCAAACAGCGCGAAGTGCAATACACGGTCTGCGTGCCGCACACCAAGGAATACAGCTGCGACGTGACGGTGTGCAATTACGTGCCGGAGCAGCGCACTGTCACGGTCAATGTTTGCGTGCCGCACATGGCCCAAAAAGAAGTGGACGTGTGTGTCTGCCACATGGTGACCAAAAAAGTCATGGTTCCCGTCCCTACCTGCTGCTGTCCGCCTTGTGGCTGTGGACCATCCTGTTGCGGTTGCGGCTATGGTCCGTATGGCGGATGGGGATCAAGTTGCGGCTGGGGCTCAGGCTGCTGGTAAAGGATCAAGGGGCATGTCCAGCGAGTTGCGCGCTCTTGCGCGGCAGTTGGTATAAAATCCTCCCCTGCGCCGCCAGCAAGCTTACGCGGTAAGCTCGGGCTGCCCCTTATTTTTGCGCTGATATGCGTGCGCTAATAATTCAGCGACCTCGGCGTACATTTTGTCGGAGACAGGGCGGTTAATGTCGACTTCCTGGTCCAGCGACTGCGCCAGTATTTTCCGCGTTACCACCGGAATGTTGTGCTGCAAAGCCAATTGTTCGATCTGTCGGGCCACCGCTCCGGCCCCCTTGACCAGCACGATGGGCGCGCTCATGGTGGCAGGGTCGTATTGAATGGCGACAGCCAATTCGGCCTGGTTCGTGACGACCAGGTCCGCTTTGTGGACAGTCGCGGCAATCCCGCTCAGCGTCAATTGCCGATGCACTTGCCTCCGCCGGGCAACCACTTGCGGATTACCTTGCAAATTTTTCATTTCCTCGCGCATTTCTTGCGGAGTCATTCGCAGATCGCGCTCATATTTCCACCGCTGGTAGCCGTAATCAAAAATCGCCAGCACCAAAAGCGCCAGCGCTATTTTCAAGCTGGTCCAAATAATGATGTCAACCACGAAGGCGGCAATTTGCGGCACCTCCAGCGCGGCCACGCCCAAAATTTCGTCTCGACGGTGATACAAACTCCAAAACGCCACCAGCGACACCATCACCACTTTGAACAAACCCATCGACAACCGCACGGCGCTTGACAGCGAGAACAATCGTTGGAAGCCCGACAGCGGATTAATCCGCTGGATATCCGGCGATATTCGATTGGGCGCCCACAACAGGCCGGTTTGCAGCACATGCACCAGCACGGCCGCCATCAGCATGAAACCGAGGATGGGCGCCAACGATCGGCCCAGCTCCAGAAGTACGGCGTTGAAATGGCTGATCAAAAATCCGGAATCGACCTCCAGCCAGCTTTCCCCACCCAGTTGATGCCGCGCTAGCCGGGCGAAAAATTCGACGAGTTGCCCCCCCAACACCAGCAAAATCACCAAACCCGAAATCAACATTCCCGCGGATGCCAAATCGGCGCTTTGGGCAACCTGTCCTTCCTCGCGGGCCTGCTGGCGTCGACGCGGCGTAGGTTCTAGCGATTTGTCAAAACTGAAATCGGCCATGGGCAGCGGCTAGTGGTCGGGGCGTAGTGGTCGGTGGTCAGTGGTCAGTGGTCAGTGGGGGGGGTACAGCGTGAGAATTCAAGTTGCCGGTCGGAGCGAATCGACGATGGCTTGCACGGCCGGCTCCAATTGTTCTTGAAACAACCACGCAATGGCGCCGATCGAAACGGCAAGCACTGCAAAGCTAGCCAGCGCGTTCAACCCAAAGCCCACCGCCAAAACATTCAACTGCGGAAGCGTGCGGCTGATAAGGCCCAGTACGATCGTCGCCAACATCAGCGCTACGATAGCCGGGGCGGCGCCACGCACCGCCAGCGAAAAACTTTCCGCCAAGAGCGACGTCGTCAACGATCCCAGCGCAGGCGGAAGCATCACATGACCCACGGGCAGGAATCTATAGGTATCTAACAGCGCGCCGACGAGTAGTCGGTGCCCGCCAATGACGGCAAACACCGCCAGCGTAACCAGGTGCAACATATTGGCGATGGCCGGCACTTCGGCATCGAAGTCAGGATTGAAAACCTCGGCCAGCGACAGGCCGCTCATCTGGCTAATGATTTGCCCGGCCACTTGCACGCCGCTTAACAAAATTTTCACTCCCAGACCCAGCAATACGCCAACAAGCAGCTCGCCAGCCAGGGGCAGCGCGTAGAACGCCAAATTCGCCGGCATCGCCGGCGGCGCGGCCAACTGCACCGGTGTAATCATTAGGGCCAAGGCAAACGCCAACAAGCCGCGCACCTGCGCGGGCACTTGCTCAGAACCAAACAGGGGCGCTGTCATCACCAGCCCGCTGACGCGCGCCAACACAAACGTGAACACGATAAATGGCGTGGTATCAAGAGCCGGCATAAACTTAGAACGTCAATAATGAAGACGAGGGTATCGGTATCGACGCTGATTTCACAATGCGCGCGGAATATTTTCGATCAATTCCCGCGTGTAATCGACCATTTGCATCATGAGCCACGGCAACGTAAGGCTGAGCACTAAAATCATCGCAAACAGCTTGGGCACAAAAGCCACCGTTTGCTCCTGCACTTGAGTCAAGGCTTGAATCAGGCCCACCACTAAGCCCACGACCATGCCGACAATCAGCACCGGGGCGCTTATCCACAGTGCCAGCATCACTGCTTCGCGGGCCAGATTGATTGCGTCTTGGGATTCCATGGAAAGAACGTAGGTGACCGGGACCAGGATCGAAGGATGAGGTTGGATTTCTGCCGGCGGTTTAACCGGCGCTTTTCCGCCTAATTCACGTCAGGCATGAAAACTTTGCAGCAGCATTTCCGCCACCAAATGCCAGCCACCCACCAGCACAAACAGCAGCAGCTTAAACGGGGCTGAAATTAACACCGGTGGCAGCATCAACATGCCCATGCCAATGGTGACGCTGGCCACCACGAAATCGAGAATCACAAACGGCAGGTAAATTTGAAAGCCAATCAGGAACGCGGTTTTGAGTTCGCTGATCATGAAAGCCGGCAGCAGTGCGGCCAGAGGCACATCCGCGTAACTTTTGGGTTCGGTGGTGCTTTGGGGAAGATATTTATAAAACATCCACACGTCGGCGCTATTGCCGCACCGATCGATTTGCTTGCTCATAAAATCGCGGATCGGTTGCACGCCACGTTGCCAGGCATCTTCCATACTCAGGGTGTGGTTGGTATAGGGTACGATCCCTTCCTCGTAGGTTTGTTTCCACACGGGCCACATGATGATCAGGGTTAAAAACAACGATGCGGCGGTCAGCACCTGTGTGGGGGGCAATTGCTGGGTGCCCAAGGCCTGCCGCAATAAGCCCAGCACCACCAAAATCCGCACGAAGCAGGTGGTCATCAGCATGATCGCCGGCGCCAGGCTTAGCACTGTCATCAGCAGCATGATCTGCAGCGTGGACGAAAGCCCCTCCGGACTGGTCCACTTCTCCGGCCCGCCGGCCAGCGGCGAAGGAAGCTCGATTTTGGCCGCAGCGTTGGATTGATCGACGTTGCTAAATAATTTAGATTGCTCCTGCGCGGCACAGATGCAAACGGAGCCAGCCCACACCGCCAGCCCGATGAGTACGGGGACCAATTTGCTAACCATCGGCCACCTCCTGGGCAGACGCCGATGCGCGGCGGCTGTTGGGGAGGGAGGTTCCGCCAGCGACTTCCGATACCACGGCGGGCGATTTGTCGCGCACAAGCTGGCTGAAAATCTGTTTGAACGCCGCCGTGGCGCTGGACGATTGGGTTTGTGCGCACAGTCCGGCAAGGCGATCGATTTCCAGCGGATCGGTAATCTCACCGAGTGTGTCGACGCTGGTGGGAGAAACGCACACCAAAATCATTTTGTTTCCAAAGCGCAGCACGTGCATCTGCTGCCGCCCGGCCAAGGGAGTACGGCCCAGGATTTCGACCACTTCGGTGGGCAAGTGCCGGCCAGAACTGGGCAAGCTGCGACGCATGAACCAAGCAGCCACCAAAAACAAGCCGAGCACGACGGCCAAACTTACAATCACGCTGATAATGGCCCCCAACGGTCGCGGCCCAGCGCTGAATGTTTCTCCGCCCGCGTCTCGCGGCGGAGCAGGAAGCGGGATGGATGTTTCGCTGCCGGCAGCAATAAAACGCGAGGGTTCAGCTTCTTGATGTGTTGCTTGCCGAACCATGCCGGCGGGGGTTGGAGTGCCCTCACTGCGTGGCAAGCCGCTGGGAGCGCGTAAGACATTCGATTCGGATCCGCCGGAAAAATCATCCGCCCAAACCGGGAGATTTGCCAGCGGCCCAATCACGAAAAGCGCGCAGAACAAAGGGGTGAAAATTTTCCGCCCGCGCGCAGCAGGAGCGGCTGCGCGGAAGTCGCGGGCAAGCCAGTCGATCAATCGACGATCGGAGCACATCCCTGTGCCACCTTTGAGAAAATCGAATTTCAGTTCTCAAACATCCCGCAGCCAGCAATTTCAAGGCCCGGCAACGCAGTTTTACGCTGCGTGTAACATCGCTTCCTGAGTCACAAGTTCGGAAACACGGACGCAAAAATTTTCGTTCAAGATCAACACCTCGGCGCGGGCGATCAACCGACCGTTGACAAAAACATCGACCGGCTCCCCCTCCAATTTATCCAATCTGACTACCGAGCCCTGTGACAGCTTTAATACATCTTCCGCGTGCAGCCGAGTCCGTCCCAACTCAATGCGCAAGTCGAGCTCCACTTCGCGGTTGATATTCAGCGTGGCCGCGCTGGTGGTCGCCCCCGCGGAGGAAAAATCGGGCAGTTTCAACGGCTTGACCCCGGTGGGCAATTCGCTCGCTGTGGATGCGTGCATTGATGCCACGGCTGATTGCGCGTGAAGGAGCAAAGCGTCAATATCGCTCTGTGCCACGGCTGGGCTCATGGTCTACGTAACGTAGATTTTGAAAACGAAACCGCTGCCACAGACTTCCCACAACAGCCGATTCGCCTAATAGGGGGCGATGGTTTTCGTCAAAATCGGCGGTTTAAGCAACCCCAACCCGGCGTCGACGAAGCCGCCAATTGGGGCTTTGGCAGCGTGGCAAGCACAGGATGGAGAATCGGGGCTTATGCCCTTTGGGCAACTTCTCCAGCTTAGCCGCATCGTCTTCTTTGAATTTGGTTTATTTAATGCAGTGGAGAGATCGATGACTCTTCTTTACCGGAGGCAGCGACTTGGATGGCTGCCGCATCGAGCTCCTTGATTTCACGGCGATTTTCCAGCTGCTGATGCTTCATAGCTTGTTGCTCTTGCAGCTTTTCCAGGGTTTTGACTTCGCGGTCGGCTTCTAGCAGCGACCGTCGAAGCCGCTCAACTTCCAATTGTACTGCCTGACGTTGCACCTCGGCGGCCTGTCGTTGCGTCTGAAGAACATGCTCGTATCGGCCCGCATCGAGCAATTGATCGACGTTGATCATTCCCGGCTGACGGGCAGCCAGAGCATGCCGGCGCAAATCGGCCAATCTATCGTCTAATTTTGTAATTTGATCCACGAGAATTTCTTCGTCGTGCTGGGCGGCGGATAATTGCAGGCGGCGTTCGTCGCGCACATTTTCGCGCATTCGCAACAGCGTCAATAATCGGAAATGGTACGGGGGCATTCTTGTGTCGCTGCTTTATGCGGGGCGCCGCTTAGCCGACTTCCCCTAAACTTGCGCTGTGTGCTCGCTGCTGTAACTCGATAAGCTCCTGCCGCGCCGATTCCAGCGTGTCCGGCTCGTCGACTCGTTGCCGCAAGTACTGATTGATCTCGTCCAATACGGCGATGGCCAAATCGACTTGTCGATTGGCGCCTTTGCGATAGGCGCCGATGGAAATTAAATCTTCATGGTCGCGGTAGACGGCCAGCAATTCGCGGACGGTCTGAGCAGCTTCCAAATGCGTAGATGAGGTAATGTCGGGCATCAAGCGGCTAATGCTCTCCAGCACGTCGATCGCGGGCCAATGGGCGCGGGAGGCCAATTTCCGCGACAGCCAGGTATGACCGTCGAGCAGGCCGCGCACTGCGTCGCTGATAGGTTCTTGGGGATCATCCCCTTCGACAAGCACGCTGTAGAACGCCGTAATGCTGCCCAGCGACGCCTGCCCTGCCCTTTCCAACAATTGCGGCAACATCGTGAACACACTGGGGGGATAACCGCGGGTCGTGGGGGGCTCGCCGGCCGCCAAACCGATTTCACGCTGCGCCATGGCGAACCGCGTGAGCGAATCCATGAGCAGGAGCACATTCCGTCCCAAATCGCGAAAATATTCGGCAATTGCCGTGGCGGCCTGCGCGGCCTGGACGCGGCGCAGGGCCGGTTCATCGCTGGTGGCCACCACCACCACGCTGCGCGACAGACCCTCCGGACCCAAATCGCGCTCTATGAATTCGTTCACCTCTCGTCCACGTTCGCCGATCAGCGCAATCACGTTTACATCGGCCGAGGTGTAGCGTGCCATCATTCCCAGCAACACGCTTTTGCCGATTCCGGACCCGGCAAAGATGCCCATCCGCTGTCCCTGGCCGCAAGTGAGCAAGCCATCCAGCGCGCGAATCCCCGTGGACAATGGCTGGCGAATGCGTGGCCGCTGGATTGCGGCAGGCGGTCGACCATTCAACTGCGTCCGGTCAGCCAGGGCGGGCTGTGGACGACCGTCAATCGCTCGCCCTTGAGCATCCATGACGCGTCCCAAAAGTTCCGGCCCGACACGCAACCAGCGAAATGTGTGCTGCAGACGCACCCGGTTCCCACGCCGCACCCCCTGCAAGTTTTCGTGCGGGTAAAGCAGAGTCAGGTCGTCACGAAAGCCGATGACTTCAGCCCGCGCGGGTTTGCCAATTTCCCGCTCGATTTCCACCAGCGCGCCGACCGGGGCGGGAAAATCGGCCACGGCGGCCGTCATGCCGACAATCCGCACCACGCTGCCCGTCAGCGAAGTGGTCATGATGGAATCGAGCTGATCGGATAAATCGAGCATGGATGATGGTTGGTCGTGAATGATGGGTTGCCGAGGTGGGTCGTAAAGTTGGCGCGGCCGATACGTTGACCATTCCGGCACATCACTCACTCGTTGGTTCTTCGTCCGTGCCGGTCAGTTCGGCGATGATGCGTTCCAGTTGAGATTCAATTTGTTGGTCGATCATTCCTTGAGTTGTTTCCACGCGGCAACCGCCGACAGAAACGGTCATATCGGGCACAATTTCCGCTTCGGCAGTCCGCGAGATTTCCTTCGTGAGCCGGTCGATTTGTCCGCTGAGGGCGTCGAAATCGTCCGGGTGCAGCGAGATTTTTATGTGCGGCGAGCCGGCCGCCAACTCCAACGCCTCGCGCACCAAATCGACCGTAATTTGTGGCGTTTGAGACAGCTCGCGGCGGATGACTCGCTGGGCGATCTTCGCCGCCAATTGCACGGCCGTTTGTTCCCAATGCCGCAGCCACGCTTGCCGAGCGTCGCTCAATTCGTTGACGACCTTTTGCAGCGCAGGCTCCAACGATTCCAATTTCTGGGCCACTTTTTCATTGAGCATTTGTTCCGCCGCCCGAGCAGCAGCTTGACGGCCCTGCTGTTCCGCGCGGCGGATGACGTCTTCGGCCTGCTTTTGGGCATCGGCGATCATCGCAGCCGCCTGCAGCTGGACGCCTTCGACGAATCGATTGGCTTGCTGCGAAACGTCTTCAAAATGGAAGCCGTTCGGCGAACCCTGGCGTGCGCCAACATGTGATTTGATGACACTGGCCATGAATGGCAAAGCTTGGAGAGGGTTACGAGTGTTGAATTCTGAGTCGAGTTTGCTCTGGTCTTCCTGCGCGGCACCCAATTATGCGGTCGCCGTGAGGTGCGACGCTTCTAAACCCGACAAATGTCCTTGGGCGTACAAGTGCCCGGCGAGCTCGGCAATCGCGGCTTGTGCCCGGTCAAAATCTATTATTCGCAGTGGGCCCAACTGCTCCAGACCGTGCGAAATGGAATCGGCTTCCTCAGGCCGCAGTTCCTGCAAAAGCGGTTCGACAATTTCCGCCGGCGCTCCGGCCAGCGCCAGGACCGCACAACGCCGGTCGGCAGCCCGCACCACACGCACGAAAGCTTCCATCGGGAAATCGCAGACTTGTTCAAACGTGAAGTCACGCGGCGGCGACGGCGGCGGCGTTAGCTTGTGTGCCAACGGGCGATCATGAGCGGCCAAATTGTTCAGAATCTGACGTCGGGCACTTCCTTCCGAAGCGTTCAAAATCGCCGATACCGCGGCCATGCCCGCCATCCGCCGTCGGGTTGGCTGCCGCTGGCGCAGCCCTGACTCGACGGCACGTTCCACGTCGCGCAGCACATGCGGATCGGTTTCTTCCAAATCGACTAATCGCCGGATGACGTCCGTTTGCAACGTGGCCGGCAAGCGGGCCAGAATATGGCCCGCTCTCTCGTGCGGCAAATGCGCCAACACCAAGGCGATGGCCTGCGGGTGCTCTCGTTCCAATACCGGAACCAGCGTTTCAGGTTCGGCGTCTTGCAGAAAGTCGAAGAAACGTTCGCCCGCTGGATGCGCCGTGGGTTGCAAGCTGGAAAGGCTGTCGCTCAAGCTTTCGGAATGGCCCAGCGATGGAGAGTGTTCCGATAGGTACTCGTCCAGGGAATCGGGCAGCCGGCGGGAATGCTCTGGGGAGTGCAAATGCTGATGCGGTGCGTTGATGTCGCTTGATTCCGGCGCCATGGGCCCGATCCGGAAGAACTCGTCGATCACCGCCTGCTGCTCGCGGGGATCCAGCTCGTCCAGGCCCAGCAATTCGGCCCGCACTGCATCCGCCTGTTCCTCGGGCATTTGTGAGAGGAGCAGATCGGCGGTGTCGGCATCCAACGATGCCAGCAGCACGGCGGCTTTATGGAGCGCTGGATCCTGATTCATCATATTACGTCTGTTGAGCCCTCACCCTGAGGAGCAATGTGCGAATGTGTCAGTTCGCCGATCCAATCCAATTGCGGAGGATGTTGGCGGCGGCGTCGGGGTCCTGGCGGACAATTTCAACCAGTTCGTCCCGCAGCGACGGGTCGTTTTTTGTTCGACGGGGGCGCAGCCGCAGCGCGGGGACCGATTGCGGCGGCGCTGCTCCGGAAAATTTATGGGCGGCCGTGGAGTCCGTCCCGGCGGCCAACGCTTGCCGCCCCTCATCCACCGTCGCCGCCGACACGCTGCGGACGATCGAACGCACCATCAACAAGCTGATGATTCCCAACAATCCCAGGCCCACGGCGCTGGCGTGGTCGCACAGCCACACCAAGGCCTGATCGGTCGTGCTGGGTTTTTCGATTTCGGGCTGCGGCATGCTGGTAAACGAGGTGACGGTCACCGGATCGGTATTGGCATCTTCCGGCGGGGGTAAAATGCCCATCACGCTTTTTTTAATGTTGGCATTGACCTCGGTTTCAATTTGGTCCAGTGCAGTGCTGTCTGGCTTTTTTGGCGGCGATCCGGCGGGCGACGGATTGCGTTGCTGCCACACCTCCTCGTAATAACTGCTGGGCACTCCGACCGAAACGCTCACTCGCTTCGGCGTGAGTCCGGCAAACCGCACTTGCCGCGATTCGTTGCTGATCATGTTGCGTTGGGGGCGCACACTCAATGCGTCTGTGTCATGAGCGCTGTTGCCCCCCGATTCCGCAATTGCCGATGCAGTGAGTTTGCCACCTTGGTTGGCCATTCCGGGCTGGCCGCTGGGGCACAAGATGTTGGAGCCGATGCTGTTTTTCAATTCGGAATCGTCGTCAGGCGTGGCCTTGGGGTCAACCTTGTTGCAGGTTTGCGCTTCTTCCAGTTCCGGGTGCAACTCGACGTCGACGGTGACAACGGCGCCTTTGACAAAACTCAATAATCCCTGACGGATGCTTTCGGTGTACTTCCGTTCGTATTCCATCTTCGTATTCAGATACCGATCCTGAGTTACGTCGCCGCCGCTCCCCGCTTCTCCGCCCGGATAGGCGTGGCCGTTGACATCGACAACCGCGATGCTTTCCGGCGCAGCGCCGATAGCCGGCCCCACGGCCTGACGGATCATTTGCACTTGTTCCGAGTTTAGCGTTTGGGTGCCGACCGGTTTCACCGTCACGCTGGCCGTCACCAACTTTTTGGAGTTGAATGTTTGCGGTGTCTCGACGTTGTACAATACCTCGGCCCGCTCGATTCCGTTCATCTGACCGATAATCTTGGAGAGCTCGTCCTGGAGCGCAACTTTAATCATCTCCTCGCGCTTTTTGCGATCGACGAAGGGGCCGCCGCTGTCGAGCGAATTTTTCAGCGAGTCCAGAAAATTGTGCGGCAAAGCGCCGGCGTCCGCCAAAGCGGCCATATACACGGCTTGTTTGCCCTGCGAAACACGAATGCGGTTGGCGTCCACTTCGTAATCGGTAAGGTTCTTTTTGCCGAACGCCGCTTCCATGGCTGGCAATTGGCTGGATATGACCGGATCGCCGCCGAACAAATAACCGTCCATCCCGGACATTTGATGGTTGATCAAATAACCCATGCTGATCGCGGCGACCAGCAATAGAAGCCCGGCTGTGATGCGACCGGCCGGCGTCATCGAGCGTATTAAATCGTTCAGTTGGGCGAGGGCTTTATGAAGAAACTCCACAATCGTGCATCCTTGCTGTAGTGGTTATTTTTTCAATCCGCGTGTTTTGGAAGTCGGCACTGATTCACGCGGCTGCTTTCAAAGCGCGCTGCTGCTGTTTCACGGGAATGCGGAGCGTAAAGGCGGCGCCCCCTTCCGGGCAATTGCGCGCGGTAAGGTCGCCGCCGTGAACTTCGGCAATGTAGGAAACGATGGCCAAACCCAAGCCTGTGCCGTTGCTCTTGGTCGTGAAAAACGGCTCCGCCATGTGATGGCGAACCTCGTCGGAAAGTCCCGGCCCGCTGTCGGCAATTTCCAATTCAAAACCTTGCGGTCCACTGTAGGAAGTAATGACCAACGTTCCGCTCTCGGGCATGGCATCCAAGGCATTGCGTGTTAAATTCAAAACGCAACGGCGCAGCATGTCGTAATCGGCGAACACGTAATGAACCGGGGGTACGTCCAATTCCACAACAATGTGCTGGGCCTGCAATGGTGATGAAAATGACTGGAGCACTTCTTCAATAAGTTGTCGCAATGCCACAGGGCGGCGCATCGGATTGCAATCCGTGGTGAAGTGCAACAGATCGTTCACCGTGGCATCCCGCGAGGTAAAGCTGGCGGCCAGCTTATCGAGCAATTCGCAATTCATGGTATCCTCCGAAAAGCGTCGACGCAGTAGACTTTTTCACAGCGATAGCGGAATTGGATTGGGTTAGGCCGGCGATAAATTCACAATGCTCCCTGCGATTGAACCCGCGGTACCGATGGGCCTTCCGTGACTGACGATGCAACGGTTCAGTGCAAGGTTGAATATGACTCTACCAGCCGCATCCTGCGACGGTTTGCGATATGGATCCAACGACAGCCTAAGCAGAACCGCCGACGGTACCGTCGCGCAAGCGCGACCACGCTCAGGCGTTCTGAAAATCAGGATGCCGCGGATGACGATCTGATGAAGAGGAGAAAATCGGGCGGGTTTGTACTGAATTTCGCCCAGCGCTGTCAATCCACGTTGATCACACGGCACGCAGTAAGTGCAAGCGACGACCCATCCGTGAAATAATCAGCGCCCGCTAGCAGCGGTAATGGCTGGCGGCAGACCCGCCTACTCCAGGATAATTGGATTCAACCCACGCCGGTTTGGCGCGGCGGTACGGCGTTGGGCACAGCGGTTTGGCCGACAATTTGCTCCATCATCCAGCGATCCACATCCGCTAGCATGTGTTCGGACAGCGAGCCATCGCCCGGGTATTCGCGCAGCGTAATCGACATGCCGGCAGCGTGAAACAGCCGTAGATTATCGCACACCTGCGAAGTGGGGTAGTAACTTCCGTTCCGGCAGGCAGCCACATAAAAGGGAAGTTGCCGAACGGTATTCAGTTTTGCCAGCGGAGCCCCCTCGGTGGGAAACGGCCCACACAGCGAGAGCACCGCGGCAAAGCGCTCGGCCTGCGCGGTGGCAATTCGAAATGCCATGGTGCCGCCCGATTCGTAACCCGCCAGAAAAATCCGATCGCGCCGAATGTGGAACCGCGTTTCGGCTTCGGCTATGGCGGCGCGAACGCTTTGTTCGGCCAAAGAGGTATGGTGCGGCGTTTGCTGCCAGTGATATCCGTGCTGTCGCCCGGTTCGGCCTAATCCTCCCACCGTTCCACGCGGCGCCACGGCCACATAATTCCGCATGCTGACCAGCGGCATAATTCGACGCAATTGTCGCTCGCTATCTCCCCCGCCGTGCAGCCAAACTAACAGCGGGTAGGCGTAATTCTGTTCGTAATGCAGCGGAGCAAAAAAAGCGTAGGGATGATCTTCCGATGCTGCCCGATAAGTGCCCGCCGAGCAAAATTCGGCGGTCGATTCAAACCCTGGCCAAGCCGATAAAGTTGATGCTTGTAAGCGATTCATCTTTCAATATTGCCGCGCCTCGTGCTGGCGTGAAAAAATTCGAGGTTGGAAGGAGGGATTTCTACAAAACGACAATTCTTCAGCTAAGCAAACCATGCGATGCGGACTGTAAGACACCCGGCGGAAATGTGTCAACACCAATGCGGCGCTGGGCGCTCAACGGTCAAAGGGAACAAAAACAGTCAAGGGCAATTCGGCTCCAGCGATCGATAAATGTTGAGTTTACCCGCGGCTGAGCCTCTTCTTTTCCACCCACGATCTTCCGCCTTCCGCCTTGCAAATCACCCCGTCAATCCCGCCATGACTTTCGTCAACTCCTTGACTGCTTGCACGCTTTTTTGGAAATCGGCTTGCTCCTGGGCGGTAAGCTTCAGCTCGATCACCTTTTCGACGCCGCCGGCGCCCAAAATCACCGGCACGCCGACGAAATAACCACCCACCCCATATTGCTTGTCGCAATAGGCAGCGCAGGGGATCAGCCGTTTTTTGTCACGCACAATCGCTTCAACCATTTGCGCCGTCGCGGCCGCCGGAGCATAGTACGCGCTGCCGGTTTTCAACAGGCCCACAATTTCCGCTCCGCCATTGCGAGTGCGCTGCACGATTTCTTCCAGGCGCTTCGCCTCGATCAACTGCGTCACCGGAATTCCGCCCACCGAAGTGCAACTGGGCATCGGCACCATGGTATCGCCGTGTCCGCCCATCAGCAGCGCGGAAATATCTTCCACGCTCACGCCCAATTCCATCGACAGGAAAG
>DATJYL010000231.1 GCA_035499655.1 Pirellulales bacterium | reverse complement strand
AAGGCCACATCCGCTTGACGCAAAAGACCTACGATCTGCTCCGCACCATGTCGCTTCTTCATCGCGAATCCTTTCCGGCCCAATGGGCCGGCTGGATTCTCTCATATTCCCTGGATCAGTTTTCGGGAAGGGGGTCAAGTTCGCTCTGAATTAAAGATAAAAGTGGGTGAGCAGTGCAGAATCGTAGACGTGACAGGTATTTGCAATGGCAGCACCGTCACCGCCGATGTAGGATGCTTGCGCCTCGAAGAATTGCGGTCAAGTCGTGGAATTCCAACGCAATTGCGATTGCCCAAAATTGGAGAAGAAGTTGTCGCGATCGGATTTCCCACAATTCCGCGCAGAAATCCAACTATGGTAGTTCATATAGGTACAGTTGAAGCTCTTCCTCTAGCTTATGGAACCAATCAAAGATTCATCCAAGTTAGTTTTCAAAGCGGTGGTGGACTTAGCGGGGGATGTCTACTAGATAAATCAGGTCACGCGCTGGGGATTATGGTTGAAAACGTATTCATGGCGCCAAATAACAGCAATCCGAACCAGGTTGAATCAGCTGTTCCTCAGCGGCCCTACGGACAGGCGGTGCCATTGGAATATTTCGATGATTACTTATAAGAGATTGAGCCCCCTGGAACTCCGAATGCACTTAATGCTCTTTCGCTATAGGGTATTTGTCGCAACTAAAAAATCCGCGGGACTTGGCGGGGCGTGGCGAATGGCGGTGGGGTTAATAGATGTTTTTTATTCGCTGGGTGAAGTTTGCTAAACCGCAAGCGGTGGTGGCGCGTGGCAGGCTAAACTGCAAGCGCGCGGAGAAGTGATCGGAATGGATACCGAATTGCGATTTATTTTTTGCGATGATGGAAGGGCCAGTTATCGTAAGGGGTAACGAAGGGCCACTTCTGCGCGGTCAGGCCGATTTCGGTTGGGTTTTGTTCGACGTAGCGAATGACTTGCTGGACGCGCGGCGGTGAATCGAGAAAGCGCTTCCAGCCGCCGAGGGTCCAGAGCGGGTGATCGGGACTGATGAGGCGGGACTTGCTAAACCGCAAGCGGGTGGAGGCTTGGAGGTTTTCGATCATTTCTTCGGCCAAGTGTTTGTGTTTGCGGATGATCATGTGAGCATGATCGGGCATGATGGCGCAGGCGTAGCAAGTGTAGTCAAAATCTCCAATCGCAACGGCGAGCGCTTCGGCGACAAGCTGGATTTGTTGCGCGTTGAAATGAATCACATCGAACAACAATCGTTCTTCGGCGCGATCGTAGAATTCGCGGATATCTCGGCCGGAGGGTTGTACTTTTTTGCGGCCGTAATGGAGTTCGCCGAGTTCGGCCAATTGCACAGCGGCGATGGAGTGCGAGCCGCTGCCGCGCGGATCGTTGGGGAGCCAAGTGCCGTAAGCGGTCCAAATGAGATGGTGGGCGATCACCATTGGTACGATGCGTTTTGGGTTTTTGTCCGTTTGCGGTTTAGCAGAATCCTCGCGTACGGCATGCTAAACCGCAAGCGGGGACGGTGCTAAACGCGAAAAAACTTTGCAAATATGGCATGATTCACTTCTCATCCGCAGGAGGAAAATCGGGCCAGCCGCCGATGTCTTTCACGTGATTGATAATGTGGCCGGTTCCGTCACGAACTTCGCGGATGATGCGCTGATCGATGGCATCGCGTTTGGGCAACGTGTCGCCGACGTTTTGTAAGTCGTGCTCGTAGGCATCGCCTGGCGACTCGGTCGTGACGGGTGGAGCGGGGAACGGCTCGATTGCTTCGAGGGTTTCGCGCTGCGCATGGTAAGCGCCCATGCCGAGCCAGTTGTTTTCGTTGACGCCGGGAGGAGCACCGCTGCCTTCGAGAAAATTATCTTTGACGAATAGCGAACCAGCCGCAACTTGTGCCTCGCCCAACAGAAAAAACAAATACGGCTTTTGTGCTGTCGAAGGGCCGGCCTTGAGATAGTTACCGACATAGTTCACACGGTCGAATTCGCCATAGCCGGCGCGCTGGCCCCAATCGTAAATCACGTTATTACGAAAATCGGCATCTACCATGCCACCGAAGCGGACATTGCGGCTCTGGTTGTGCGCGAACAAATTATGATGCCACGTCACTCGGTTGCCGCCGGCGATTGAGGCGTAACCGTGGCCTGCGAAGTTCAGCGCCTCGCTCAGGATGCACCGCTGAATCGTGATTAAGTCGCACAGTTTGGTCACCGACAGGATTTTCGTCGTCGACCAACTCAGCGACAAATGATCGGCAATGCAGTTTTTCGAGCCTTCGATAAAATACAGCGCATGCTCGCCGGCGCCTCCTTCGTAAGTTTCGCGGGCTTTGGGCTGGTCCAGTTGCACGTCGTCATCGCCCACGCGGACACGAAAATAACGCAGCACCACGTCGTGGGTGCGAACTTCGATGCCGTGATTGCGAAGCATGATGCCCTCGCCAGGCGCAGTTTGGCCGTCGATGGTGATGAAAGGCTCTTTAATGACGAGCGTCGACTTGAGCGGGATGACGCCGCCGACATGAAACAAGATGGTGCGCGGACCGGACGATTCGATGGCTGCTCGCAAACTGCCGGGACCGGAATCGTTCAGGTTATCGACGTACATGGTCCGGCCGTCGCGGCCGCCGGAAGTTGCCGCGCCGTAACCCTCGGCGCCTTCAAAGGTGGGCTTGGCGGGCGCATCGGCGAATAGTGGATATAACCGGTGCTCGATCCAAAGTGCCTTGGGAATTTCGGGCAGCGGCCGAGTGTGGGTGACCGGCGCATCGGCTGCGTATTGACTTTTATTCAGCAGCTCCAGATCGTTTCCCTGCGACCCACCGCGATAGGTCAGTTGCCAGCGATACGTTTGCCCCTGGTAATCGGCAGTGATTTCGCTTCCCTCCGGCAGGTCGTCAAACGTTCCGATGGTGGGAACATGCGATGAAACAAGCGTGACGTCATCGCGGGGCGGAACGGCGCTGAGTTTAATTTGCAAGCGGCAATGGCATTGCGAGTCTTGGACGATTTGTAGGCCGCGGTAACGAGCTTGAATGGTGATGGGCGTAACGCCGTGTTCATCCAGCGTGTACTGGAGCGTCGTATTGCCCGGTGTGCCATTGGTGTCGGCATGAGCCTCAAAATTGGAGTAATCAAGCACGTGGACCGCCGATGCGCGCGAGCCTTCAATAGCCACTACCGATTCAGCGCCTCAGCCAATGCCCGCGAGCAAAGTTCGGCCCAGGAAGCTTCCGCCCTGGATTCGCAGCGTGGCCTTGGTGGCGCAGCCGGGAACGCCAGTGGCTGCTCCGGCGTAAACATCCATGAAGCAGTGCATGGCCCCGTCTTTGAGAACGAATTCTCCTTCGCCGCCTGTTTCTTCGCCGATGCGGAGAGAATCTTGCATGAGAATCAATTGTCCGCCATCTACTTCCACACGAGCACGATCGTGTGGATTCAAACCGATTTCCAGGTCGCCAATCACATAGTCGCCAGCGGGAACCGTGACTGTGCACTTTCCATGCACCTCGGCGCGCAGATACCCATTGGGTAAACCATTGGACCAAAGGTTTGCTTGATTCCAATTTCCAGAACCGCCAGCCCAAATGGCAACGTCGGGCGTTGACTGCGCGGCCGCCGCTGAAAAATCTGTGGCAAGCGCCAGTCCGATGCACAGGAAACAGGCGGGAAATGTGAATTTCACAGTGATCATGGTGTGTGGAACTGCGGGTAGGGCCGGAACTCCATGATAACGGCGGCGCAATAAAAAAACCCGCGGGGCCTGGCTTAAGCCCGCGCGGGTTTTATCTAGTCAATTAGGTAGTTTTGTTCGCCGCACCGACGACGAGTCGTCGGCTTGGAAACGGACTTCTTGCCAACACAAGGACTGCTCCACAATTTGGTGATCCCATGTTTGTAGATGTCACAAACGGGGATCGGAAAAATCCTTAGAAAGGAGGTGATCCAGCCGCAGGTTCCCCTACGGCTACCTTGTTACGACTTAGTCCCAATCGCGGAGTTTATCTTAGGCGGTTAGCTCCTTACGGTTGCATTGCCGACTTCGGATACCCCCCACTTTCGTGGCTTGACGGGCGGTGTGTACAAGGCTCAGGAACACATTCACCGCGGCATTCTGATCCGCGATTACTAGCGATTCCGGCTTCATGCAGGCGGGTTGCAGCCTGCAATCCGAACTG
>DATJYL010000230.1 GCA_035499655.1 Pirellulales bacterium | reverse complement strand
CATTACGATCATTAAGAAACGCATACTCTCCACTGATTTTATAACCTTCACCTGGGGACGGCTTTCCAAACCGCCGCACAACCGCTGCGGGTGTGACACAAACTTCACCCATAATCGTAATACCGTCCAGCTCGGCATCTTGACTCTTGACGTATCGGAACATGGAATACTCCTTATGCAGAGTTAATACATTTGCTGGTCTGTTTATTTATGTCACCGCGATTTCATTTCGCTCATTCCCCGTGTTCTTGCTCCAGCTCGCGCAGATACTTCAGCGCGTCGTCGACATCGGGCACGAGCATGTTTTTCTGCCGGCCGCCGCGGTCGCATTTGGAAAGCAGTTCCAGTTCGTGAAAATCTTCATGGGTTTCCAGCCGGCGCTTGGCACGAACGCCTAACTCTCCCCGCGCCATTTGATTCGCCTCGGTGTGATGTTCGATGAGCCATGCCGTGCGCGGGGTAATGTATCCGTCCAGTGCCGACAGGCCGGCGGCGATGTGATTTTTGCGGTCGATGGCTTTGCCCACGTCGTGCAACAGCGCGGCCAGCAAAAATTCCTCGTCGTAGGGCAACTCGTGCCGGGCCAGATCGAACACTTGCAGCGTGTGGTGCAGACAATCTCCCTCGGGATGATATTCTGGATTCAGCTTCACTTGCTCCAGCGGCAACAAGAGCCGCTTATAAAAATCGAACCGATCCCCCAACACCACGCCAGCGGGCGGAGCGGCCGTGTGAACCAGGCTGCGAATTTCCTCGTCGCTGGGCAAATCTTCGTCGGGAATCCAACCGCGGGCCGCGCGGCGTGCGGCTTTCATCCGCGCCGCTTGATATTCCGACTCCTGCCCGGCGCGGATCAGCTGCGCCGCATCCCAAGCAATCCGCCGGCGAAGTTTTTCGTTAGCCATGGCATTTATTTACCGCAGAGACGCAGAGAAATTGACCATCAAGAGGCCACAGATGAATACGGATAGATCAGAGGAAGATTAAAAGAGTTGATTTTGGATATTCAACTGCTATTTTACATTTCCCAAATCGGCCCTGTGTAATCGACTGCCGTCTTGTCATTCTCAGCGCAATTTTGCAAATCGTTCGGTGGCTTTTGCATAGGTTGCTCCACCGCGCGAATTGAAGTAGTGCGGTCACGACGATGGCTTCAGTTTATCGGGCTCAACGACAAAATCAAATGGAAGCTTTTGCGTAAACCATTGAGCTTCAAAATTTACATCAACGGGCTCAGTAAATGGGCCGCGGCGTCGCCCAGTTGCGATAGATAGGAGCGGCGCTGGACATCTTCGTGCGTTATTTCACGGCTGTGTTGTAAATTGCGGGAGAACAAATCGAGCAGCCGACGCGCCAACGGTTTACTGCGCGCCAAACAACTGGCTTCAAAATTCAAACGAAAACTGCGAACGTCAATGTTCGCGCTGCCGACGATCGATAAATCATTGTCGATCACCACGCTTTTCGCGTGCAAAATGTTCGGCTGGTATTCGTACAATCGCACGCCGGCGGCCAACAAATCCGGATAGTACGAACGGCCGGCCCATTGCACAACCCAAGCGTCGCTTTTGGCCGGCACCAACACGCGCACATCAACACCGCGATACACCGCCGTCCGCAGCGCCGCCATCGTGCTTTCTTCCGGAATTAAATAAGGCGTGGTAATGTATACCCGCTCCTTGGCCTGCGCCATCGATAGAAACAGGGCATCGTGCGTGAAGTTGTGCGGCGTGTGCGGACCGCTGGCCAAAATGCTGCACACTGCTTGATCGTCATCAGGTGCCGGCAACGCGGCTCTGCCTTCCGGCGTTTGCCATTGGCAAAAGATTTGTGGCGTGACAATTTCCCGCCCCGTGGCAAAAAACCAATCTTCGGCGAACGTTTCCTGCAACTGATCGACGGTCGGCCCCTCCAGTTGCAACGCCAAGTCATGCCAACCGGTTGTGTACTCGTCTCCGATGTTGATGCCACCCAAAAAACCGGTGCAGCCATCGGCTAGCACAATTTTGCGATGATTGCGAAAGTTGATGGTCGGCCGCGAGCTCCACAGCGTCAGCGGCAGGAAAAACGCCACTTCGCCGCCGGCCTGCTCCAATGGTCGCATGAGATTCCGTCGGCGGGCAAAGCGGCTTCCCAGGCCGTCCAGTAATAATCGCACCTGGACGCCGGCCCGCGCTTTTTCCACTAGCAAATCGCGCCAAGCACGGCCGGTGGCATCGTCGTTCCATATATAAAACGAAATGTGAATGTGCTGCCGGGCGGCGCGAATGGCCGACTCCATCGCCGGGTAGGCTTCGGCAGCGTCAACCAATAATCGCACTCGATTGCCGATGGTGGGTGGAAAGACCCACTCGGCTTCTTCCA
>DATJYL010000229.1 GCA_035499655.1 Pirellulales bacterium | reverse complement strand
GCCGGGTGAATCTGAGCCAAATTTTCGGGCTGTTTCCCGATGCGGAAAACGCCGCGCAGAACCTGCTCGAAAAGGCGGTGGCCGGGCAAACGCCGGTGGAGGCAACCGATCACTTGGGCGTGGTGCACCGGATGTGGACGGTGATCGATGAAGCCGTCATCAAGCAACTCGTCGAGCTGATGGGCCCCAAGCCGATGTTCATCGCCGACGGACATCATCGCTACGAAACGGCGTGCAACTATCAGGACGAACTGGCGGCGGCGGGCAGGCTCACGCCCGATCATGCCGCGAACTACGTGCTGATGATGTGCGTGGGGATGAGCGACCCCGGCTTGCTGGTGCTGCCCACGCATCGGTTGTTTCGCGGATTGGCGGCGATGGATTCCAAGCAGTTGACGGAGAAACTTGGATCGAATTTCACTACTCGTGTGGCAGGCGAAGGGGCCGATTTGGCGCCGACGGTGTGGGGCGAGATCGACAAAGCGGCGGAGCAGGGGACGCTGGGGTTTTTCACCGGGAAGGATGAACGCTGGACCGTGGCTAAAGTAACCGACGCCGGCCGCAAGCGGATGGCGGAAATCGCCGGCGAGCATTCGGCCGATTGGCAAGGCTTGGGCGTCTCGCTGCTGCATCGGCTGGTTGTCGAAACGCTGCTGCACCCCTCACCCCAACCCTCTCCCACAAGGGGCGAGGGAGAAAAAGATTTGCCCAAGCCGAAGTATGTTCACACGGTCGACGAAGTCGTGGAAAGTTTGGAGCAGGGGGATGCCGCCACCCGCGATGCCACCGGCGTGATGGGGCAGGGGGGCCGGTTCGAATTGGCGGCCCTGGTGATGCCTGCCACAGTGGAACACATTCGCCAAATCAGCCAGCACAATGAGCGGATGCCCGCCAAAAGTACGTACTTCTATCCGAAGCTGGTGAGCGGGCTGGTGATTAATTTGCTGCAATAGTCCATCGTCAGTTGTCCGTGGTCAGTTGTAAGCCGACTCTACGAACAATCGTACCTGCAACAAACAACTGACTACCGACAACGGACCACTGACAACCATTCGTTTCACGTGGAACTGGATTTCACGCTAGCAACGCTGGCGTAGTTTGGGTGTTTCACGTGGAACGGGGGCTTTCGTGGAACCCTGTGGTTTCACGTGAAACGTCCGGTTGTGGGATATCCCCTGCCTTCAGCAAGCTCGTTATAACCGGAGCCCGCCGCGGTCCGAAAAAGCATTACGGCGATGTGCACGAGTGCTTCATGGGTTCGAGCTTCAGATCGCAACGGCGCGACCCACGGTCGCAGCTTGATAGCTTGGAAAGGGAATTCCAGCGTGGGCCGAATTTTGTGCGTGGCGAATCAAAAAGGGGGCGTCGGCAAGACGACCACGGCGGTCAATTTGGCCGTCGGGTTGGCGCTGGGAGGCCAGCAAACGCTGCTGGTCGATTTGGACCCACAGTGCAACGCCACCAGCGGCGTGGGACACAAGCCGGCGGCGCGGCATCCACTGGTTTCGCAAGCGCCGTGGAAGGAATCGCTGCTGAACACCAAGATCGCCAAGCTGGAATTACTGCCGGGGAGCCGCAGCTTTCAAGATGTGGAAGCCTTGACCGGCCCACAAAGCCAGGTGGCTACGCTGCGGCAGCACATGGCCAGCGGATTAAGCGCCTACGATTTTGTGCTGGTCGACTGTCCGCCCTCGCTGGGGCAACTCACGCGGACGGCATTGGCCAGCAGCACGGAAGTGGTGATGCCCATTCAGTGCGAATACTTCGCCATGGAGGGGCTGGCGCAAATGATCGAAGTGATCCGCCAGGTGATGAAGGAGAAACATCAACGGCTGCAATTCGGCGGCATCGTGCTGACAATGGTCGACGACAGCCTTGATCTGACGCATGAAGTGGAGCAGCAAGTGCGCGACTTTTTCGGCGAGATTGTGTACCAAACCGTCGTGCCCCGCGACGTGGCGGTGAGCGAAGCCCCCAGCCACGGCCTGGCGGTGATTGAATACGCACCGCGCTCCTGCGGCGCCCGAGCTTATGTGGAACTGTGCCGCGAAGTACTGGAAGCGGCGTAAAAACATAAAGCCGCGACCGTGGGTCGCGCTGAATCTAATTGGATAATCGAAACAACTAAACACCGCACACCAACACGGAGGATTTTTTTATGAGCACCACACGACGACTCGGCCGAGGTTTAGAAGCCCTGTTGGGCCATCCCTTCGGCAGCACGGGCGATAATAATGGACAAATGTGCACTGAACCACCCACTCCCATGTCCAGCGAAGGCATGCCGGCCGTCGATCAGGGGAACGTCAATCTGACAGCGGCAGCCGGCGGCATCACGCAGCTCAGCGTGTACGACATCGACGGCAGCCCTCACCAGCCGCGCGACGATTTCAACGATGCCGAGTTGGAAGCCCTGGCCCAAAGCCTGCGCGATCATGGCTTGCTCCAGCCGATTGTGGTCCGCCGCCTGGGCGACCGCTATCAACTCATCGCCGGCGAGCGGCGGTTACGGGCGGCCATTAAAGCGGGCTGGTCGCAAGTGCCGTCTCAAATTCGCGAGGCTGACGACCGGCAAGTGGCTGAGCTGGCCATCATCGAAAATTTGCAGCGCAAAGATTTGAACGCCATCGAAAAGGCGGCGTCCTTTCAGCAATATCTCACCACCTATGGCTGCACGCAGGAAGAACTGGCCGGCCGGCTGGCGGTTGATCGCTCGACGGTGGCCAATTTGATCCGGCTGCTGGAATTGCCCGAGGCCGTGCAGGAAGCGGTGTGCAAAGGCACAATCAGCGCCAGCCACGCTCGGGCCTTACTGCCGCTGGGCAGCCAAGAGCGCCAAGCGGAATTTTGTGAAAAAATTAAAACCGAGGAACTGAGCGTTCGGGCCACCGAGCAATTGGTGCAGGAAACGCTCGATCAGGCGGGCGACGTGCAATTGGCCGTGGTCGATGAAAACGGCGAATCGCACCCGGCCGGAAATTCTTCCCGCCGGCGAACCCGCAGCCGGCAAACCGCGTCACTAGAGCAGGAATTCAAAGCCGCCTTGGGCACAAAAGTGCAAATCAGCCAAACGGCCAAGGGCAAAGGTAAAATCGTGATCCACTTTGCCAACGCCGACGAGTTTGAACGCATCCGCGGGCAGTTGACTCAGGGCGTCATGCCGCAAGCGCAAACGGGGTGAACCGTCAAATTCACCACGGAGACACGGAGGGCACGGAGCGGGCAATTAACCGCGGAGACACAGAGACGCGGAGAAGACGGCAGGATTTCCTGGCAAGTTTCTTGAAGGCTTCGCCCTCTGCTATAATGCGGGGTATGAAACTGCAATTTTCGTTGGCTTGTTTGCTGCTGTACGTAACCGTCATAGGTTCTGTTGCAGGCCTGTGCGCTCGGGTGCCAGTGGACGATTGGGGCGATTTGGAATGGCTTCGGTTGGCGCCGCACGTGACTGATCTAAACAGCCTGCCATTTGACAGCACGTGGAGACCGGATCCTAACACATGGCACTTCAAACCCGTCACACCCTTTGTTATACCACCACCAAGGTCGCCTCACTTAAATGAGATAGTTTTGCGGTTAGCAATCTACTGTCCATTGAGCTCTGGATTACTAGCGGCGGCGATTTATACCAGTGAGCGCATACAGAAGCGAAGAATCGCAGCCTGACTTTCTTGAAAACTTCGCAACTTTCTGGGACTAAACGCCCTAGGCGGTCATTTATTGACTGAAGCTAGCCTGATGTGGACATATGATCACATAACAACCATTGCTGAATCGGAACGATCCGGTTAGGATGGTCATCTTGCGGGGCGTAGCTCAGCCTGGCTAGAGCGCTTGGTTTGGGACCAAGAGGCCGAAGGTTCAAATCCTTTCGCCCCGATTTACATTTCCTATCGACTCGTCCTTCCCGTCGGACTGAAAACTACCCGGGAGGGTTTTTTCTCCCGGGGCGACGGCATCCGCAGCCGTCTGTGAGTTCTTAATATGTTTGCGGCTTGTTTGCCCGCAATATATTTCTATCGGTGCCGGCGCCGATCCGAAGGTAACAATACCGCCGCAAATGCGATTGACTACTCTTTTCTTGGGCCGGACCGCTACAAATCTCAGGAAAAGCCGCGCATTCACCAAATTAAACAACTTGGTCACGGCGGCGAGGTTTTCAGAGTCAGTGGCCAATTTGTCGATCTGACACACCAGCATTAGCGCTTTCTTCACCTCGGCTTCCGTATCGACGACCGCGGTGGCTTCGACCTCTGAAGCTGCAATCTCAGCCACAAGGGCGTCGTGGCGTTCCTGCAAGTTCTTCGCCAATGCCACCATGGTGGATCGCTGCGCCTCGTCCTGCGGGAGGTCCTTGAGACGCTTGACTGCGTCCAAATTGGCGACGACTGTAGCCAACTCAGTTTTTTGGGCTGAGGTCCCCGAGGCCGGCTTCTGCGCATAACCATCACGAGCAGCGAGTTCGCGCAGTTTATTCTCAATTTTGGAAAGCATCCGAGGTGAAATGACCTGCTGCCGAATATAGCCAAGTACGAACTGAGTTGCAGCCGGGCCCAGTACATAATTAGAATCACATCGCTGTCCGTGACTCTGCATGTACTGGCCGCAGCAATAGCGGAACGAATCGCCATTCGGTGACCGGTACATGGGCCACGAACAATTCATATCGAAAATTCTTGCTCCCAGCGGATTGTTATTCGGATCGCGGGATCGGGGCTTGCCCTTCTGCGATCCGGCTCGCTCGTCAAGTTTTGCCAGCAACCGTTCGAGCCGGTCACGGTTAACAGGCGGCTCGAAGTGGGCGGCTGCCGAAATGGGTGACTGATTTCGAATCACCTTTCGTTTGCCATCCAAACGATAGTCGCTTTCTTCGGAAACGAGCCGTGGCCCATCCGGAGTAAAACGCAAAAGTTTGCCCATCGATCGTTGACCGTACATTTTGCATGCGAGCCACAGTGGATTTCTCGCAATGTTCGTAATGGTGGTGGCATGCCAAACACCGCTGACCAAATGCCGCATGCCGTTGTCCTTGCGGTATCTGCCAGCATCCGGAGAGGGGATCCCGTCAGCGGTTAAAATCGCTGCCACGCGTGACGCGGGAATTTGCTCAAGCATGTCGAGAATGCGTAGGCCAATCTGAAATCGCTGATCGTTGGCCGGCAACCACACTACGTGGTGTCCGGATTGTCGCACACGCTCTCCATCGGCCAACTTCCTGATCCTTGTGCCGTCCGCTTTCACCAGACACCGGTCAAATCCATATCTTGGTCTGCCGCCGGTGGAATATCCGGCTTCGGCCAGCGAAAGTTGAGCCTTAAGGATCTTGTCTGCCAGTGTCCAGTTTTCTTCACCGGCGTGACTGTAATCAATCAGAGCTACGAGTTGTTCTTCGATCTTTGGTCGCTCTCCGCGCGCTAACGGTGCTAGTGTTTTGTTCGTAAACACTAGGGTAATTCCAAGCTCTCGGAATTTTTTCTCAATGTTTAGGCCGTCGATCGGATCGTGCGGCCGTGCCAGGCGATCGCGCCTGGGGATGAAAATGTGCGAAACTCTCGAATCCCTCTTCGCCTCCTGAAGCAGTGCCTCCAGAGCCGGCCTGGTCAGTTGGTCCCCTTCAACTTCATAGTCCAAAAAGATGTCTCCATCGGCACTACGGCTATCGTGGATCATCGCTTCGATTTGCTCGGCCGTCCCACGGAACTTAACGCCCAATTCCAGGCATAGGCCTTGGGCCCACCTCACGTACATCGGAGGTGTCCTTTCAGCTTTGCCCCCGGAATCGCGCGTGTAGAACACACCGCGGCCAGATTTCGGCCGTCCCATTTTATTCCCCCTTGCCATTGAATAGTTTTGATATGCATTCCCGGTTTTGCCAGGCAAAATCAGCAATCAGTTGCACGAATTGCTCCTCATCAATGCCTTGCACGAAGATGTCGGCCCCGAGAGTTCCAAGGCCATTATGTGAAAACCTCATCATCCAAAACTGTAAGACGCGGTGCGAGAGGCTAACCGCTTGCGGATCGGCAAATTCCTGAGGTCCCTTTTCCGCTCGAATAGCAAGCTGTTCCAGAGCATCTGCAAAGCAAGGGAGCCCTGCAGCAATGTGGTCACGGATACCGCACCGCTCCCACCAGAACAATTCAAATACCGCCGCCAGTTCTAGTAAACAAGCCTTCGGAAGATCAATGATTCGCATGTTCCCCGTTTTTTCGGGGGGAATCATGTCCAGGGCTTGCAAGGCCGCGATCGCGAGCCTTGCTCTGAATTCAGCGTGCAAAATTACCGCGGTCAGGAAGTCCTTTGCGATAGACTTATTGACATCCGAATTTATGGTCGATTGGGTCATCCCTGACCTCGTTTGTTACAGCATGTCCGAATACTGCAGCAAGCGACTGGCCGGCACTATTCCAAAGTCTTGTGTTAAAAAAGCAACATTTTTATGCTGGGCCACGCTTGTTTTTGTGTTGACGTTTTTTGGCGAGGACGTAGCGTAGGCGTTTTGCATTCCAATCCCGTTGCGTCATATAACAAAGGTCCATGACTTGTGATTGCCATTCAGCTTTTTCGCGATTTTCTTTTCTGTCGGCGTCGTTTTCGTTTCTAGCGCTCATCTCTATCCTCCTTGCGTTTGTAATCAAGCCACGAGATTGCTCCGCCCGGTGAAGGCTAACAGTCCTTCCACCCTTTATGACACAATCGACGGAGATATTTAGGTCGGGTACATTTGCAAAAAAACTGAATGGAAGTCAAGACTGAGTACTGCTAATAATCATCTCCAAAGCGTTGGTTTCAGTACCGGTGCAATTTGATCGACATCGAACTCCTATACGCGACATAAAGCTTTGTACGACAGGGCAAATTTGAAAAACTCGATCAAGGTTTTATGTCTTTCCGCTGAAGAGAATCGGTGTTACACCTTGGTTGCGTTTGCTTGACACAAGTCATTGGACATTCGCGGTTTCCGACGGCAATCCATGGAGATGATTCGTTCTCCGGGCGTTCTGATATAGCGTCTGCACCGTCTGCCGGGCTGAATAACCACGGACCAATTAGCCAAGAGAAACTCCGTAACTGCAATTTGATTTCGAACTCCTGTTTTCACAAAATGAATTCTCGCGGCTGATACATCGTCTGATTTTGTGATATTGCAGAGGCGTTCCTCACGGCAAGAGCAATTCGCGGTGTAATCTAAGACTACGACAATTATTTTCTGGAATTCGGTTTCACATTCATCATGATCGTTAAAGTTTTTCAATTCCGTTCATTTCAAGGCGAGTTCCTGGGGTCCAGCAGTGTGGCAAAGTGCGGTGCAATGGCGAAAAATTTGCAATTTGGGTTTTTATGCATTTTGTTAGGTCTGGCAATACGCCTTTTCATTGTAAAGCTCTTGGCCTCAGGCAGTTTAGAACGTAATAGCTGCGGTAAGCTAGTGAAATCCTTGTGTTGGCGGCTCCCCCCTACTTGATTTTACGAACGGGAACTGTATTGTGTGCGTGTTCAGGGATGCGATTAGCTCTGCGCGATTCGTAGTCCGATGCGACTGCGACGCTAGGCGATCGCTTTTCCACAATGTTGTTCGGCGCATTCTGAGGCTCCGGGGCAATGGCCTTCTTCGCGCACTCTCTTCCGAATAGACCTGAAACCGAATGGGAGCCGCTGGAGGTCCATCTGCGAAATGTCGCCGTGCTTGCCCAGGAATTCGCGAATCGGTGTTCGGCGGGCGAGTGGGGGTGGTTGGCGGGATTGTGGCATGATATTGGGAAGTATCAGCCGGAATTTCAGGCGCGCCTGCGCGATAAGCGAATTCATGCGCCGCACGCGGGATTCGGCGCTGCATTAGCTAATGAGCGGCACCCACGCTTGGGGCAGATTTTGGCGTTCGTCATTGCGGGGCATCATGCAGGTTTGACAAATCGCGAGAATTCGGAATGCGCGCATTTGCCGCTCAAGACGGTTGTCGAAAATTACAGCAGTGTTTTGCGCAAGATAGAACCCTATGTGGACCGTTCGATCTACGACGTACCGCTGCCGCCAGTGCCTACCTGGCTACAGAACGCTCTGAAGGAATACAGCAGTGCGGAGCGAATGGAGTGCTGGGCGTTTTTCACGCGGATGCTATTTTCCGCGCTCGTTGATGCGGACCGCATTGAAACAGCGCGATTTTACGCCGCAGCTACCAAGAGTCAGGCGGTTTTCGATCGGATTCAGTACGATTCTATTGTGCAACTCCGTGACCGGCTGGATACATACATTGACCGAACCAAAGTCAATCCAGATTCCACGCCTGTTAATCGGTTGCGGAAAGAAGTGCTCGATGCTTGCCGTGAGGCCGCAGTTAGTGGTCCGGGTTTCTTCTCACTGACGGTTCCTACCGGCGGCGGCAAAACTTTGTCCGGGATGAGCTTCGCTTTGCGACATGCAGTTCGAAATAAACTTGAACGCGTGATCGTCGTAATTCCGTTTACGAGCATCATCACGCAAAATGCGCATTGTTATCAGGATGCTTTCGGTGAATTGGCATTTTCGGGCAAGAGCAACGTGTTGGAACATCACAGTGCGATCGATCAACAAAAGCGGGCCGAGGAGCATTCTGAGCAAGAACTGCTGCGGCAAACAGCGGCGGAAAACTGGGATGCACCTGTTGTCGTCACCACGACCGTTCAGTTCTTCGAATCACAGTTTAGCAACCATCCTTCGCGTTGTCGCAAACTACATCGAATCGCGAGGAGTGTCATTATCTTGGACGAAGTGCAAACGCTGCCTCCGCGATTGCTCTTGCCGATCCTACATGCATTAAAGCAACTCGTCCGGCATTATGGTTGTTCGATCGTGCTTAGCACAGCTACGCCGCCAGCTCTTGAAGCGAGATCATCATTTGCCGTCGGCTTGAAGAATGTAACGCCGATTATTAAGGACGCTGGCAAATTGTTTTCCAGCCCAGCGGCACGGCGGGTTGCGGTCGAGTGGCGAATAGAACGGCCAACTCCTTATGAAGATATTGCGGCCGAAATGGCCACGCATCAGCAAGCTTTAACAATCGTTCATCTGCGCAAAGATGCTCGACAGCTTTGCGAGCTTCTTCAGCCCGAGGGACGCTTTCATCTTTCGGCGCTCATGTGTCCGGCCCATCGGATCGAGCGAATTGCAGCAGTTGATAATCAGTTAAAAGCTCGCCACGTTTGTCGGCTGGTTTCCACACAATTGATCGAAGCGGGTGTTGACGTCGATTTTCCGGTGGTTTATCGAGCTTTGGCGGGATTGGATAGTTTGGCGCAGTCGGCCGGCCGTTGCGATCGCGAGGGACTAAGGACCTTAAGGGCAGGTAAACCCGCCGGCCGATTCATTATCTTTCGCGCTATTACGCAACCGCCCCCAGGAACATTGAGGAAGGGAGTGGAGACAACACAAAAATTGTTCGAGTTGCAGTCGTCGGAACCACGGCTAGTCGGTGGTTTGGACCTGCTGAATCCGGATCACGCGCTATTGTACTTCGAGCAGTTTTACGAGCTCAATCATCTGGACCAAAATCAAGTGCTGCGAGAGATTGGCGAACTAAATTTTGCAACGATCTCAGAGAAGTTCCAGATGATCGCCGATAATGGCATGCGATCGATTGTCGTGCCCTGGAAAGAGGGACGCGAACGAGCTGCGCGCTACCAAGCCGAGCCATCACTACAAACTGTCCGGGCTTTGCAGCCTTATTTAGTTCAAGTGAACAAGATGTATTTTGATAATATTGCTGGTCGTGGAATGATCGAAGTTGCGGACAACTCGATCGGGCTGCCGACGCCTCTTTTTTCTAGCGATTGGTACAGTGATGAGTTTGGGCTGCAGCCAGACCCACAAGCAGACATTTCTCCTGATGCGCTTATTTTATAAGGATGAAAGTTCCACGGGAATGGCGTTGCCATTCCCGCGGAAGAACTCACAAACTACAGCCACGAAACAGTTAGAAAATGGGGCTTCGAATGGCAACTATACTTCGCGCGCGTACCGCAGGTCCCATAGCCTGTTTTACGAGACCGGAGCTTAAAGCGGAGAGGGTGTCCTACCCGGTTATGACTCCGTCGGCGGCCCGCGGGATTTTAGAGTCAATTCTTTGGAAGCCGGCTATTCGTTGGCGGATCGATCGCATTCATGTGCTTAGCGAGATTCGCTGGGTCGCGTTCCGCCGGAACGAGGTCGCAAGCCGCGCTTCGGCGCCAGCGGCGGCCGTGATCGAAAATGGTGGCACCGCGCCGGTGCTCATTGTGGAGGACGATCGCGCACAGCGAAATACCGTAGCCCTTCGATCGGTCGATTACGTCATCGAAGCACATTTTGAAATGACCGAGCGCGCCGGCGCTGAAGACAATGTTCGCAAGTTTGAAGATATGTTTCAGCGTCGATTGGAGAAAGGCCAGCATTTTCAGCAACCCTATTTTGGCTGCCGGGAGTTTGTGGCCCACGTTTTACCGGTCACTTCCGAGACGCCTAAGCCGATCGATCATAGTCAGGATTTGGGCCTGATGCTGTGGGATATGGAATTCGGCAACGGTCGCACTCGCCCGCGTTTCTTTCGGGCCAGTCTTGAAAAGGGCGTGTTGGAAGTACCCGCGACTCCAGAGGTTACTTTAGTCGAGTCCGAGGAGGCCTCCTTATGATTTTGCGAGCTCTTGTCGAGTTGGCTGATAAAGAGCAGTTAGTGCCGGATCCGGATTTCGAAATAAAGCCGGTTTCGTGGGTTATTGTTCTCAAGCCAGACGGTACGCTAGCACAGATCGAATCACGGCGAAGCAATCTCAACGAGGGAACAGAGCGGAAGCCGAAATATGTGGGCAATCCGATGGAGATTCCGCGGCAACCGATTCGCACGAGGGGCGATTCAGCATTTTTTCTTGTCGACAAGTCGGAATATGCTTTAGGGTTTGACCCTGCCGGCGCGCGCGATGCGGAGAAGCTACGGATTCGGCTGGAATTGTTTCGCGAACAAATCAGTTCTTGCGCCACGGCCATAAAGGAGCCCGATGTGCAGGCAGTGGTCAATTTCCTAAATAACATAGCCAATTATCGAGATGATATCGAAGAGAGTTGCAAACATGACCTATGGGCGCCGAATGACATGTTCGCATTTCGGGTTGGGACACATGAGTGCGTCCATTTGCGGCAGGGGGTGCGCAATTATTGGAAAAGCCTGAGGACCGCGAATAAAAAGGCTGCCGATGATTCCTCGCTTCGCTGCCTGGTCAGCGGCGAATCGATTGGCGAAGTCGGACTGTTTCCGTTGTTGAAGCGAGTTCCCGGCGGAACATCGAGCGGTGTCTCATTGGTGTCCTTCAATGCCTCTGCGTTTGAATCATATGGATTGAAGGGCAATGAAAAACGCGCCCGTCTCACGAGAGGTTGCCGAAAAGGCATCAACCGCGCTGAACCGCCTGCTGAGCGACTCGTTTCCGAATCCGTCGAATCCACAGCAGGCAATGCCGCTGCGCAACATTCGCATTAGCGGCGACACGGCAATCTGTTTTTGGTCGGCGTCGCAGGCTGGAGACTCAGACGAACTTTTCGATGACTCTCTGATTCCTGCCTTGAATGGAGAAACTGAGGATACGGTTTCTGAATTTTATCGAACTATTTTGCACGGCCGGCGCGTCGTGATCAAAAAACCAACGGCGTTCTACGTGCTGGTCATCTCCGGCGCACAAGGACGGGCAATTGTGCGTGACTGGATCGAGACCACTTTGCAGCAGGCCCTCGATCATTTGGCGGAGCATTTCGCCGATCTGCAAATTGTCCGAAATGCCCGTCCCAAATCAGGAACGCCTGAAACGCCGGTGATTCCTTTGCGGTGGCTGATGGATTGCTTAGCGGCGGAGGGCAGGTCGGAAACGCCTGCCTCATTGGAAGCAGGTTTTATTCGCGCTGCTTTTACCGGTACACCGTACCCGTTCCAGATTCTTCAGCGTGCGCTGATACGATCACGCGCTGAAGCCACTCGTGATGAATGGACCGACGCCGCGCGGCGTGATGCGCGAGCGGCGCTGATTCGCGCGGTTTTGAATCGGCGTCGGCGGTTCGATTCCCAATTATCTCTTCGATATCCGGAGGTTCCCGTGTCTTTGAATCCTACGTTAGAAAGCGAAGGCTACTCGTTAGGAGCGCTGATGGCCGTTTTAGAAAGGATACAGCAGCTAGCACTGGGCGATGTAAACGCATCCGTGATAGATCGATACTTTTCCGCGGCGTCGGCGGCGCCACGCTCGGTATTTATTCGGCTGCTAAAGAATTCGCGTCATCATGCCAAAAAAGCAGGTGATGTGGATGACGTTAAACAGCGAGGTTTTGCCCGACGGCTTGATCGACTTATCGATCACTTCTGCTCCCGATTCGATGTGAGTCGAAAACGATACCCCTATCAAACCACGGGCATTCCAGCGCATCTCGATTTGGAGCAACAGGGCTTGTTTGTGATTGGCTACCACCAGATGCGGCATTGGCTGTGGATGCCGAAAGAAGAACGAGAGAAATGGGAAAATGAATATCCAGAGACAGCCAGTGCATTTCGATTTTCGCGAAGAGAAGCCGAACTCGACGAATCGCAAGCACAAACAGTTTAGCTTTTAGTATGCTTTCACACCATTATTTTTATGACACATAAAAGTTTCCAATCGAAAAGGAATCCCCTATGGCAACGGCAGTCGCAAGAGAATCTGTAGCAGCCGATCTAAGCGAGAAGGCGATCGATAAACGGTACGAGTTCGTTCTTTTGTTCGATGTTCGCAATGGTAATCCTAACGGCGACCCCGATGCGGGAAACGCGCCGCGTGTCGATCCGGAAACTGGGCGCGGCTTGGTTTCCGATGTATGCCTCAAGCGAAAGATTCGCAACTACATTTTGCTGGCCAAAACTAACAAGGGCGAGCCAGAACCGGGCTTTGATATTTACGTGAAAGAAAAGGCAGTTTTAAACCAGCAACACGAGCGGGGATACAAGGCGCTGGGGATTGATGCCAAAAAACCACCCAAACCCAAAGACGGCGAATCGCCGGCGGAAGAGCGAGTGCGCCGCTGGATGTGTGAAACTTTCTTTGACATACGCATGTTCGGCGCTGTCATGACGACCGGAGTGAATGCCGGCCAAGTGCGGGGGCCCGTTCAAATCGCCTTCTCAAGCTCGATCGATCCGATTGTTTCGCTCGAACAGTCGATTACTCGCATGGCGGTTACCACAGAAGAAGAAGCCAAAAAACAAGCCGGGGGTAATCGAACAATGGGCCGCAAAGAAATTATTCCCTATGCATTGTATCGCGCTCATGGATTCATCAGTCCTAGCCTTGCAGAGCAAACTGGCTTTAGCCCCAGCGATTTGGAACTGTTATGGACGGCGCTCGAAAATATGTTCGAGCACGATCATTCGGCTGCCCGTGGCGAAATGGGCGCATGCAAGTTATTCATTTTCGAGCACGACAGCAAATTAGGGAGTGCACCCGCACGCAAACTTTTCGATCTGATCGAAGTGCGCGCTAAAGATCCGGCTCGCCCCTCGCGCCAATTTACGGATTACGAGGTGATTGTGGCCCGCGATAAACTGCCCTCGGGCGTCAGCTTGCATGAGCTGTTATAGAGGTGCAGGCGTCTATGTTCACCGAAGATGAGTTATTGCCGATTTCGGCTTTGCAGCATTTGCTGTTCTGCGAGCGGCAGTGCGCGCTGATTCATATCGAGCAGATTTGGGCAGAGAATCGGTTTACCGTTGAAGGTCAACATTTTCATCGCAAGGCGCACGCGGCGCGGCCGGAATTGCGCGACGGGGTGCGAATCGCGCGCGGTTTGCCGCTCCGGTCGTTTCGACTAGGGCTGGTCGGCAAGGCCGACATTGTTGAGTTCGGCGCGAGCGGCCTCATCACCCCCGTCGAGTACAAGCGTGGACGGCCGAAGAAAGACGATTCCGACCGCGTCCAGCTCTGCGCTCAAGCGATCTGCCTCGAAGAAATGCTGCACGCGAGCATCGATCGCGGGGCCCTGTTCTATGGCAGGCGGCGCAGGCGAACCGAAGTCCTGTTTGACCTCCCGATGCGAGAGCTCACCGAGTCGGTCGCTCGCCGGCTGCACGCATTGATCGCCTCGAGACAAACGCCGCTCGCGTGGCACGAGCCGAAATGCGATCATTGCTCGCTGCTCGCGCTTTGCATGCCGGGCGCGGTGGGTCGCACGAAGGGCATCGTAGCGCAGATCGATCGCACCTTCGGCGAACATTTGGCATCGGTTGGACCGCAATCGGACACGTTCTCTTGGGACAATCTTTCCGAGACCGCCAGGAAGCAATCATGAAACAACACCTCAATACCCTGTTCGTGACGACCGAAGGAGCTTATCTCGCCAAGCAGGGGGAAGCGATTGCCGTGAATGTCGAGCGGCAAACCAAGCTTCGCGTGCCCTTGCACAATTTGGACGGAGTGGTCTGCTTTGGCCGCGTCGGCTGCAGCCCTTCGCTGATGGGCGCTTGCGCCGCCGGCGGCGTTACGATTTCGATGGTCGACGCGTATGGCCGATTTCGCGCCGCGATTGTCGGCTTCACTCCTGGCAATGTGCTTCTGCGCCGCCAGCAGTATCGCGTGGCCGACGATCTGGCTGCAAGTTGCCTTGTGGCTCGCAATATGGTGGCGGCGAAAATCGCCAATTGCCGCTCGGTGCTGCTCCGCGCCGTCCGCGATGCAAACGATCCGGCGATCGGCGCCAATCTCCAAGGGGCCATCAATCGCCTGGCTTGCGACATTCAATCGGCCCGAGATTGTGAATCGCTCAACACGCTGCGCGGGATCGAAGGGGGCGCGGCCGATGTCTATTTCGGCGCGTTTCCCGCGCTGATCGCGAAACAGAGCTCGGAATTCACGTTCAACTTGCGGAGCCGTCGTCCTCCGCTCGATCCGGTGAATGCGCTGCTCTCGTTCCTGTACGCTATGCTGGCTCACGACTCGCGCTCGGCGTGTGAAGCGACCGGTTTGGACGCGGCCGTCGGTTTCCTGCACCGCGATCGTCCGGGGCGGCCGGGATTGGCGCTGGACTTGATGGAGGAGTTTCGCCCCTTCATTGCCGACCGTCTCGCGCTCTCGCTCGTGAACCGCCGGCAAGTGACGGCCAGCGGGTTTAAGAAAACCGAGACGGGGGCCGTGCTGATGGACGACGCCACGCGCAAGGAGGTGCTGGTGGCCTATCAAAAGCGAAAGCAAGATGAAATAGTGCACCCGGTGCTGGGCGAGCGAGTGAGTGTCGGCCTGCTCATTCATTTGCAGGCGAGGCTGTTGGCTCGCCGGCTCCGCGGCGACTTGGACGCATATCCACCGTTCATCTGGCGCTGACGCCGGCAAAATTGTAAAAACATCCGAATTCGACTCACCGACTTCCGAGGGCCGAATCAGCGATGTATGTTCTCGTGACCTATGATGTGAGTACGACGACCGCCGAAGGCCGCCGCCGGCTGCGGCACGTAGCCAAGACATGCCTCGACTTCGGCCAGCGCGTTCAGAATTCCGTGTTCGAATTGAAGGTCGATCCTGCCCAATGGACAGTATGCAAGCTGCGTCTTCTGGAAATTATCGACCCGGCCACAGACAGTTTGCGGTTTTACTTCTTGGGCAAGCACTGGCAGCGCCGGGTGGAACACGCGGGCGCGAGGCCCGGATACGACGTCGACGGACCCCTCATTGCTTAGGTTGCGAATGCCAAGCGCACGGCATCCGCCTCGACCGTTCGCGATTTTTATAAATCGGGAACGGTATTGGTTTTCAGGATTTGCACGAGTTCCGCGCCTAGAGCTCCAACGCATCTTACTGGGGGTTCGCGAGATGAGAATCATTGCGTCTTTCGTGGCAAGGACTTAGACTGACGGCATCGCGGCCCGCGTGGGCCGCGTGGATTGAAACAGCAAGTGCAATCGGTGGATTATGATCGGTTGCCATCGCGGCCCGCGTGGGCCGCGTGGATTGAAACCGTCTATGGGTTTCAACGATGCGCAAATAAAAAAATCGCGGCCCGCGTGGGCCGCGTGGATTGAAACCTTACATCAGAGCGCCAAGCGAATCGAGGAGCAATCGCGGCCCGCGTGGGCCGCGTGGATTGAAACCATTCGTCAATGTTCATTCCTTCACACTCCTTTCATCGCGGCCCGCGTGGGCCGCGTGGATTGAAACTCGTGAACTGTGGTGCTGCATCGCAGGGACCGGATCGCGGCCCGCGTGGGCCGCGTGGATTGAAACCGATCAACCGATACTTGGCGCTGTCGGACAGGCCGATCGCGGCCCGCGGGGGCCGCGTGGATTGAAACCTTGCGAGGCTTTGCCGGCTTGGGCTGTGCGTCATCGCGGCCCGCGTGGGCCGCGTGGA
>DATJYL010000228.1 GCA_035499655.1 Pirellulales bacterium | reverse complement strand
TTTGCTGCACTTTGACGTGGTGGAAATTCGCCTGCTCGATCAAAAAACAAATCGCCTGGAACCCCTGTTGGCCGTGGGCATGGAGCCGGAAGCGGAACAACGGGTGTTGTACGCCCTGCCGCAAAACAACGGCGTGACCGGTTACGTCGCCGCCAACGGAAAAAGTTATTTGTGCGACGATACGACCGAAGATCCCCTCTATTTACAAGGCTGTAAAGGAGGGCACAGCTCGTTGACGGTGCCGTTGATCTTGCACGACGAGGTCATCGGCACCTTCAACGTGGAAAGCCCAGAACCCCGCGCCTTTACCGAAAGCGACTTGCAGTTTTTGGAAATCTTCAGCCGCGACGTGGCCGCCGCCCTGAACACCCTGGAACTGCTTGCTACGCAAAAAGTAAATGCCGCCCAGGAAAGCGTGGAGGCCATCCACGGCGCCGTCGCCTTGCCCGTGGACGAAATTCTCAACGACGCGGTCAACGTCATGCAGCGTTACATTGGCCACGATGCGGACGTCGTGGAGCGTTTGCAACGCATTCTTCGCCATGCCCGCGACATCAAGCAAGTCATTCAAAAGGTCGGCCAATCGATGGCCCCCGCCGAGGCGCTCCCTCCCGGCAAGCAAATCGAAAAACGCCCCGGTCTGAAAAACCGAAGGATTCTCGTGGTCGATGCCGACGAAGCGGTCCGCAGCGCCGCCCACAACCTTTTGGAGCGCTACGGCTGCGTGGTCGAAACCGCCCACGATGGCGGCGAAGCCGTCTGCATGATCCGCAATATGCTCCGCGACGATGCCTACGACGTCATCATCGCCGACATCCGCTTGCCCGACATGAACGGTTACGAACTGCTCTTGCGGCTGCAAGAAATTCTCGATCCCGTCCCGCTGGTATTGATGACCGGCTTCGGTTACGATCCGGGGCATTCCATCGTGAAAGCGCGTCAGGCCGGCATCGAATTGGTGCTATACAAGCCATTCCGCCTGGATCAGTTGCTCGATACCGTCCAAAAAGCGGTCGCCAAGAGCGAACTCGTCTAACGCTAGGACCACAACGCGCTTGCGCCAGGGCTGAAAGCTTGCCGTTCCTCGCGCCTTTGATCCAGTTGCCCCGACTGACTTCACTTCGCCGCAGAGTCTCATGCCCGTCGTCACCATCGTGCTGACTCTGCTTGCCCTGCTGGGACATGCCGCGCTGTGGGTCGGCTTTGTAAACCGCGCCCACGCCGTAGGCTTCTCAAGAGTTATCACCAAGCTCCTCTCCGGCTGCGGACACATGCTGCTGATGTTGACGCCCCTGTTGGCCCTGGGCCTGTGGCTCAGTTCTGGAGAATCGCTGGATGCATGGCTCTCGCAGTCGGCGCATGCGCAGCTATTATGGCTGTATCTCATCCCCTGCTGGATTCTGGCGCTGGCCATCGTGGTGTTATGGGTCCAACGCCATTGGGTCACCACCCCCTTGGCAGTCGTCCTCGAACAGCGCACCAGGCTTGTCGATGTGGCCGCCCTGCTGGGGAAAAAACCGCTGGCCGGCGGGCGTGCCCGGCTGCTTGCTCACGTGCCCGGAAACCAGGTGCTGCAACTGGCCGTCGACGAAAAGCAGTTCGTCTTGGAGCGTTTACCCTCTCAGCTCGAAGGCTTTTCGATTACCCACCTCACCGATTTGCACATCACCGGCCGAATCGGCGTCGAATTCTTTCAGGAAGTCGTCCAGCAAGCCAACGCCCTACGGTCAGATATGATTGTTCTCACCGGTGACATCCTCGACAAAATAGAATTGCTCGGTTGGATTCCCCAAACCCTGGCCCCTTTGTCGGCCCCGTTGGGAACCTATTTTGTTTTGGGAAATCACGACGAATACACTGGCGCCGCGCCGCGCATTCGCCAAGCCTTAACCGGCGTGGGTTTTACCGACATCGGCAACCAATGGCGCCGCTTGGACGTGGCCGGGGCCGAAGTCATCCTGGCGGGGAATGAAGCGCCGTGGTTTCGCCCGCCGCCGGACATGCAGCGCTGTCCGCCACGCTCCTCCGATCGACCACAACTGCGGCTGCTGCTGGCGCACTCTCCCGATCAATGGCCTTGGGCCCGCCGCTGCGATTTCGACCTGATGCTGGCCGGCCACACGCACGGCGGTCAAATTCGCTTGCCGCTGATCGGTCCGATTTTCGCCCCCAGCATGCACGGCGTGAAATATGCCAGTGGAACTTTTTACGCTAACCCCACGCTCATGCACGTCAGCCGCGGCATCTCCGCTGAGCTGCCGCTGCGAATTAACTGCCGCCCGGAACTCACAAAAATTGTGCTCCAGAGCAAATAACTCTTGTCCCTAGGAAGAGGGCCGGTGTCCGCAGGTGACTCGCTGTGACGAGGTGAGGGCACCGGAAATCACCGAAAAATACTCATCCCAACGCCATCTGCGGAGAGAGCGAAGTTTTAAACAGCTTCCCAAAAATTGGCCACCTTTTTTACAGGAAAATATGGGACCCCCTCCGGCGCAAACAAAACAAGCCCGACTTCCGCCGTTTTTCCTGGTATTTTGTTCTTCATCCCAGGTCTTTTTTCGCCTTTTGACGTGCTATCACCGTTTCAAGTTCCGGCAGCCGCGGCAATTAGCTATATTTTGGCCTGTCAAACGAATACGATAGTGCCGAATCCAATGTGGCCCCCTTCGCTCGCTCCCAAAGCCCAGGGATATCAATATCTTGGGCCTAGCGAGGCACCGCACCGAAAACATTGAGAAGCACTTCCCATGAGTAAAAAAACCGATTCCGCCAAAACAGCCGGCGAAAAACACGCTGCTCCCCAGGATCCCACGGCCTGGGTCCGCACTTTTCGCGAAACCGTCGAGTCGGTCGCCATCGCCTTCATTCTGGCCTTCATGTTCCGCACCTTCGAGGCCGAAGCGTTCGTCATTCCCACCGGTTCCATGGCCCCCACTTTGCAAGGCCGCCACAAAGATATTGTTTGTCCTGAGTGTGGCTATGTATATCGTGTAGGTGCCAGCGAAGAAGTCGATCGCGAAACCAGCGTTCCCAAAGCAAGCTGCCGCATGAAGACCGTCACCTGCCCCATGTGCCGCTACACCATGGATGTTGACAATCCACAAGACCCCGAGGAATATCCCTCCTACAATGGCGATCGAATTATCGTCAATAAATTCGCCTACGATCTTGCCGATCCGCAACGCTGGGACGTAGTGGTATTTAAGTATCCTGAGGATGCCAAAGAAAACTACATAAAGCGACTGATTGGACTGCCCGGCGAGCGCATTTGGCTCCACAACGGCGACGTCTACACCGCACCCTTGGGTTCCGAGAATTTTCAAATCGCCCGCAAACCGCCGGAAAAGCTCGCGGCCATCATGCAGCCGGTGTACGACAACGATAATGTCATCCCCAAGCTCATTCAGGCCGGCCTGCCACCACGCTGGCAACCCTGGGCCGCCCCGGCCAGCGCCAGCCCCTGGAAAACCAGCGCCGACTTTAAGTCGTTCCAAACCGAGGGCGCCTCGCAACCAGCCTGGTTGCGCTATCAAAACATTTTGCCCGACGACAATCTCTGGGACGATGTCAAAGCAGGCCGCCCGTTTCATGCGCCGTCGCCAAGTTTGATCAAGGACTTCTACGCCTACAACGACGGTGACTTTCCCGATAATTGCGACTCGCCGCCGCCCGCTGAAGTGTGGGTCGGCGACTTGGCCTTGGAATGTACGCTCACGGTGAAGAATACAAACGGCGGCGTCATTCTGGAATTAGTCAAGGGAGGACGCCAATTCCGCTGCCACATTGATCTGGCCTCCGGCCTGGCCAAGCTTTCGATTTCTGGAAAGCCCGACTTCGCGCCCACCGCGGCCACGGCAATTCGTGCCCCCGGCACTTATCAAGTTCGCTTCTCCAATGTTGACGAGCAGTTGCTGCTGTGGATCAACGACATGCTCGTCGATTTCAACGCGCCGACAAGCTATGCGCCGCTGAACAACACCGAAGCCGTCGTGACCGCGCCCGTGCCGGGCTCCGAAGAAGCCACCGATTTGTCCCCCGTCGGAATCGCCGCGGAGCCCGGCGCGGTCCTCGATGTCAGCCATCTCAAAATCCGCCGCGACGTGTATTATTTGTCGCGCGAAGACAACGTGTATCCGGGGAACCGCCTCCGTTCGTCCATCGACTTGCAAGCCGACCAATTTTTTATGCTGGGGGACAACAGCCCCAAAAGCAGCGACGGCCGCTTCTGGCGATCTCAAAATTATGTCGACCGCCAATTGCTGATTGGAAAAGCGCTATTTGTCTACTGGCCGCACTCGTTCAACTACCTGGAAATTGGAGACAAAAAAATACCCTTCCCCTTCTGGCCAAATTTCAGCCGCATGAGGTTTGTCCATTGAACATTGCCGGCGGCGGGCTGCAGGCAACAGGCAGCCCTAACCACGGTTTGCCTGCTGCTCGAGATGAAAAGGATTTCTGCAATGTCGCTTCTGGAAGTCACCGGCCTGGTAAAAACCTACGGCTCGCGCCGCGTGGTAGACGGCGTCGATTTCCAGGTTGACGCCGGCGAAATCGTCGGCTTGTTAGGACCAAACGGGGCAGGCAAAACCACCAGCTTCCGCATGACCTGCGGCATCATCGAGCCCGACGCAGGCAAAGTCATCCTCGGCGAGCAAGACGTCACCAACTGGCCCATGTTTATGCGCGCCCGACAAGGCGGCATGGGCTATTTGGCTCAAGAACAAAGTGTGTTCCGCAAGTTGTCGGTCGAAAATAACTTGCTGGCGGTGATGGAAATGCTGGGAATGGACCGCCGGGCGCGCAAAAAGCTCTGCGCCGGCCTACTGGAACAGTTCGATATCAAGCACATTCGCAAATCGAAGGCGATGTTCATTTCCGGCGGTGAAAAGCGGCGTCTGGAAATTGCGCGGTGCTTGATTTCCAAACCCAAAATCATTCTCCTGGACGAGCCATTTACGGGCATCGACCCGGTGACGATCAACAGCATTCAAAAAATCATTCGCCGCCTGCGCGAGGAAGGCATTGCCATTTTGATAACCGACCACCGCGAGCGCGAAACATTGGCCATTACCGACCGCAGTTACGTCATTCGCAGCGGGAAAGTGCTGTGCGAAGGCACAGCCGAGGAAGTGCTCAACCATCCGGACGCCAAAAAATACTATTTCGGCGAGGGACCATCGCTGGGCGCCGTGGCCTGATTTTTTCCTGGAATTAAACGGATTGAGACAGTACACTCAGGTGAAACTTCAAAACTTTGCCCGGTTCAAACATTTTTGATCGATGTCCTTCGCCGCTCATCATCATTGGCCCGATGCCCTGGATTTGGCGACCACTTGCCTGCTGCTGGGCGGGATTCTGGCCCTCACGCTTTCCGGGCATGTGCTTTTTGTGCTAGATGTGCGAGCCTGGTTGCGTACCTTTCGACGGGCATTGATCGTCGTGACCGATCATCTACCGAATTTTCCCCGCTGGGTACGTTTGCAAACGCCCCGCTGCTTGGCGGCGATGGGGTTGAAACTCCCCTGCAATGAAGAGCAGCTCATGCGCACCTATCGACAGAAAGTGAAGCAATTGCATCCCGACTGCGGCGGAGACCGCAAGCGATTCATGCGCCTGCAAGCCAATTTCGAAGAAGCCCTGCAATTCATACGCAATCAGGTACGCGACGGTAAGTTGAGGTGCTAATGTGGTTATGGCTGCCATCGCCATTTACCTTATCCGGAACCTCATACCGCACATATCGAATTTGCTGCCTGTAACGGTGCGCGAGTGGTTTGGCTCACAAGATGATGGTTCGGCCAGCATGACAATCGGGGATATAGCATTCCGCTTGTGTCGCACAAGCGCAGCGTAACGGCGTCTGAAAAATGGTGTGTACCGCACGTGCTAGCATCCGATACATTCGCATGCCACGGCGATCAAACGTCGTGAACTGCCTTTTGGGTCAAGGATGGCCTGTCCCTGACAGCCACCGACACCGCCGGCCAAGGTCATTGGGCCGCGGAACGTCGCAATATCCAAGACACCAACAAGAACAGGTTCCCGACGATGGCCAAAGACACGTTTCGTGTAGTGACCCGTGGTCCGGACGGCAAAATCCGCATGCGCGACTACGATGCCCCGGATACTCTTCTGCGCATGCACACTCAAATCGGCGTCGACGATTGCAGCACAGATTTAGACCTACGAGGCCTGCCGGTGTTTCGCGGCCTGATTGGCCCCATGCCGGAAGGCAAAAACGTCATTCGTTACGAATCGCCCGAGGTTTTCGAAACGCTGACCAAGGAATGGAGCGCGGTAAAATCGGGCCGTCGCCGCCGCCGAGCCAATGCGGACGAATGTTAAGCTCTTGCCGCTCAAAGTTCGATGCGGCGCCGAGTTGAGGTGACGAGACCGGTCGCTCCGTTAGCGACGATCGACGAAGGCGTTGCCTTGCTTCGGCGGATCTTGTTGCAGCGTGGCAACGCCGCCGATTTGCGAGCCGCCAGTTGACACTGTTCGATTAGCAAACGGATCAGCACTGTTCGACCCGGTCAACGCAATACGTGTAATGTGCTCTTCGTCAACCAATTGCTGAGTGGTCACAGGCACTTGCGCTACATGCTGCTCTGGAATGAAATCGTGCCGCGTAAGAGGAATCTGCGTTTCTTCAACGCGTGCATCCAAACGAGTATGGGGCACGTAATGATAGGCCACCGTGGGTTGGGCAAACGGATTCCAACGGTTCGCCAAGTAAGGCTCCCACGTGTATTCCGTTACCGGCGTGTACACCGTGCGGTATGAAGGCTGATATTCGGTACTCAGCCGTTCCGAATACACGGTGTACGGTCGCTGTTCGATGTGCGTTTCCGAAACCGGGCGCTTGTAGACCTGCCGCGTTACCTGGTACTGCACGCCGGTTTGCGGATCGGTTTCGATTTGCTGCGCCCAGGCAACCTGCCCTAGCGCCAGCGTGGCAAACAATGCACCGAGAATGTTCCGGTGGATCATTCCTTCGGTCCTCCGGTTAGAGGGTCTGAGAGCTACTCGATTACGGCCTGCAGCGAAATTCGCTGCCCTTGGCCATTGGCACAATCGACCGCTCTTTTATTCAGCCCTGAAGCCCCTTACATCATATCTGCATCGGCACTGGCGCTGCATGCACTTTAGACCGTTCCGCTCGACCATGGGGCGATAAGTATGACAGATTTAGAGTCAGTCCTTGTCCGAGGGCTGTTTGTTTGCTTTCGGCTCCTTTATACTCACTTTTTTGTGCCAAATTTAGCTGGAAATGAGATAATCATGCTCCACGCCGAGTTGCTAGCAATCCTCCGCTGCCCTGATGATCACAGCAAACTGTCCGCGGCCAGCACAGGTTTGGTTGTACGATTGAACGAAGCCATCGCCGCGGGCCAGTTGAAAAATCGTGGCGGACAGCAGGTCGAAAGGCAGCTCGACGGAGCGCTGATTCGAGCCGATGGCCAGCTTCTTTACCCGATCATCGATCAAATTCCGGTCTTGTTAGTCGACGAAGCAATTTGGACCAAAGAAATTGGAATTTGAATGGCGACTATTCGACACTTGCGAACAAGCTCAACTTTTTTTACTGTACGCAGTTCGCCCCCTTAGCTCAATTGGCAGAGCAATTGACTCTTAATCAATGGGTTGTAGGTTCGAGTCCTACAGGGGGCACTTTTGTCAGGGGCAGTGGCTGACTCGGGTGGGCGGGCAAACGTTGTTCATCGAACCGGGCAGTCCCTGGGAAAATGGTTATATTGAATCGTTCAACGGAAAGTTCCGTGAAGAGTGTTTGAATCAGCAATGGTTCTTGTCACTGGACGATGCCCAGGAAGTCATCGCCGCGTGGCGAGAAGATTACAACCGGCACCGGCCCCACAGTGCGCTGGGGCAACGGACGCCGGAGGAGTTTGCGATTTTTTCAGCGGGGGGCTAGCCCCCGCTGAAACCCTGTTTTTCTAGCATTCCAACTGGACCAAAGTTGGGAAGCAAGTCAGACGACTCAACTCTTGTCCCCACCATAAGAGAGCCCTTCGACGTGCTGGCCGAAGGGCGTTCTGTCCAGTTAAGTCCGGGCGACTGGATGGCTATTGAACTTTTTTTGAGATACCTAAAAAGTTGGCCGGAATCAATTAGGGCTTTAATATTAAGCGATTCTGTTCTTGCAGATATGGCCCCGAAATGCCGCTCGCTAGTGAGCCAGGAAGTGACTGAGAAGCCAAGCTGATGCATAGAGGCCCATTCCAAAAACCGCGTGGGTCATCAAACTCTTCACTCGGGCCTGTATGGGCTTGGGCGTCTTCGAAGCAGCGACTCCCAGCCCGAGCGCGGGCTGCATGACGAAGTAGGGCAGCAGGACAGTCACGATCCCAAATGCAAGAGCGGGAATCGGGGTCGGGTTTTCGAGCCAGCTTGCCGAGAAAAGGAGCACAAACACGAGGGCAAGCGTGACTCCAATAGTGTAGAGTGCGACCCAGCCAATCACACATTCATGCGGTTTGGCTTGCGCAGCACCGATGCTGGCATGCACGAACGTGCCTGAAGGCATATGGAGGAACCAGCGACCGAGCAAACAATAGTCCAGAGAAGGGATTCCGAAACCGCGATTGAGCAACATTGCCCAAAGGTCGACGCACATGGTCGCCCCAATTCCGATGGCAATCGCTGAGAGGATAATCTGAGTCATACGCGAAACTAGCAGGCTCGGATGCAGTCGTCAATTTTTCTTCAAATCAGCATAGCTAACAGAATCGTGGTTTCGGAAGAACATTCGCCCGACGATCATATTCTCCGCGCGATCACAAACCATGCCTTTGGTCCGCCGATTTCGGGATCAAAACCGGGCGAATCGGGACGGACCTCGTATTCGGATGGCTCAACGGACTCAATCATCCATCCTTGCGCAAAGGCGTCATCAATTTCTTGCCGACTTACTCGTCTGGGTCCTTGGTCGCCCGGCTCGGCGTCCGAGAAGCAAAGCAGGAACAACCGACCACCCGGCTTCAGGACCGATGCCAACCCCGCGATATATCGTCGCCGGTCGTCATCTGAGAAAACGTGAAACAATCCGCTGTCGATCACGGTGTCGAAAACCTCGGACAGTTGCTCCAGTACCAAGGCATTCATATTGAAGAACGAGGCGGCTAATCCTCGCTCCGATGCTTTCCGTTTGGCCTGCTCGATAGGCTCGGCAAGGAAGTCGATGCCCGTAACTTTGTGTCCGAGGCTGGCGAAATGCAGAGCGATCTCCCCTGTGCCACACCCGGAATCGAGAATCGAACCTGTGATTTGGTCCGCAGCGTTCAGGAACGCCCTTTGCGGTCTGCCGATTTCCCACCGAGGTTGACCCGCGTAAATATTCTCGAAACTGCTGCGGTCGTGGACAGGCATTGGGGTCTTCCTCTTTGGATCGGCGCACATGTGACTGTCTGGGTATCTTATCCCGAGGAGCCGACAACTCACCACGGGGTTGATAGCCGTTGCGCCGCGCGAAAAACTCGAAAGAAGCGAAGAAATGAGGTTGAATGCCGTCCGTGTGATACTTGGCCGGCATTTCCTTCAACGCGCGCGTCGAGCGGTATCAATGCTTCGGCATAGTCACCGAGACTGACGACTGGATTTGAACTCGGTAACTATTTGCTGGCCAACGAGTTCAAACAATTCAACATGCAAGGGCGTCGAAATCGACCGGCTGTTTGAAACAAATCCCGGACCGCAATCGCAGTTACAAACCGTTGGTACAGAATGAGAAATGGCTCTCAGCAACTAAGTTCGACGAACCCATTCTAACTCAAGTCGGGGCGACTGGACGGCTATTGAACTATTTATCGCCGCTCTAACTGATTGGCGTGAATCGGTACGGCGGTTGCTATAGCCGGGGAGCCACGACGATCGGGGGGGAATCGACCATTTGGTCTAACAGGACGGTCAAATGAGAGAAGATCGCCAGTTCAGTGACATTCTACACGATCAGGTGATGCGAAGCTACGAAGTGACCACGTTCGTTGGCAATCGGATAACCATTTCACTGTATTTGCCACTTTTGGCCTGTGTACCTGTAAAGAGTTGTTGGAGACGATCTTGAAGTCCAGATTGAATTATGAGATGTGACTATGGCCAAAAACAGATCAACTGCGGAAAGACGAATCAAAGCCTTGGCTCAATTTTAAAGCTGCTCTGGAAATGCTCAACTAAAGTCGAGCCGAATTGACCAGTGCTCATACAAAATTCCGGCGCGCTGAAGAACTTATCCGAAAAAGTACCGGTGAAATTCGATCGACATGGACAATCGGTCGGTCAGCCAGAATAACCAAGAAAAAGTAACTTTTATGAGCAGCTCACTGCCCGAAAAACTTCCGGTCTGGGGTAGTTGTGTAACAGGTAGTTAGAGCCACAATCGATCCGCGCTCGACATCACAGAGAACTGCAATGGGATTTGCTGTAAGCGATGACAATCCGACCGAGTTGCAAAGAATTATTCTCGATTTCGGTCGAAACTGCATCGGACTGACACCGGATTTCTGGTAAGCTGCCTGATGAAGCAACATACAGAATCGAGATCAAGATGCAGGCCATGAAGTTTAACGATAATTGGGTGATCGTTGAGGGTGCCCATGAAACCGATAGCGATGTGGATATCGCCGGAGGTGAGTTTTCGGTAGCCGAGACGAGTCCCGACTGGTTTTGGACTGGCAGACGTTGGTCGTCGCAAAGTGCGCGTAGCAAACTGTTTGCCAACAAGCGCGATGCACAAACCGAGATGAAAAAAATCCGCACCGGGGAGTAGCAAACCATCGCAGGCGCGGCCCAGTAAAAAGTCGCCTGCAGTGATCGGATAACCTACTGCCTGACTACAATCACGGATTACGTCGCGCTTAGGTATGCCACTCGTATTCGCCTTCATGCCCAGCCGCAACACCGAATGTGAGCCGATCGGCAATTTTCTTGGCGATATTTTTGGGCACACAATTCTTTGGACGGCACTGATAACGGCGCGATTCGGTTTGAGGCTGTTCAGCGAGGGCAAGGCCTCGAAAACGCACCGTACCTACTTCGACACCGTTTCGACTGACATCAACTTGATGCATAAGATTTTCTCCTAAAAAGGCGTCGGAAACTTTGGCGATCCCGACAGGTGCTTGGCTCAGGTAGCCTGAAGCGTACTCGCTAATCTTGGATAGTTCGCGCGGACGTATTCGTCAGCGTCTTCAAGTGAATCAAATACAACAGCCTCGGTCGTGTTCGGTGACCAGCTAAAACCGGTCCATACCTGGTATGGTTCATTTACGCGACGAGGCGCGCGCCTGCTTGTGGCTCTGGGATTGGCATGATCCGAACTAATGACAAACCGTTCATCTTGTTTTCGGGTTAAAATGCCCATTGCACGTCGTGGGAGGTGTATTAGTTTGACGGGATGGGGTGGCGAATTTCATATCTCGTCCTGCCATTTACCTTCTGGGGCAACTCCTTCACCATGCATTCTCCAAAACGACACTGGGCGATCGTTAAACCGTAAGGAATCCATGCGCCGGCGACAAATTCGAACGTGCTCCTGTCGCCATCTTCTAGAAGCACCAATGCCTTTCCATATTGGATCGGCGGCTTCGGCACGTAAGGCGCTGGCGCCTCGCGGGGAATATTCTGACGCACTGCCGGAGTAGGGGATCTGCCCGATTTGCGATGGTGGAACCGATGTTTTTGCGCCATGTTTGCTCTGCTTCTTCGCTGCTAAGTATTTTCGCTTGAAATCAGCTCCCAGAACTGAGCGTAACCGCCGACTTTGCGGATCGCGGTGATTAAATGATCTCTGGTCCCTTCGGCAATTCTCCGGCCATGTTGAACTGAAATGGTGTTTTCGTTGGCAACAACCAGCAAATCGGCGAGGGCCTCCTGGCGCCCGAACTTCTCCACAATAGCTGTCTTTACTGCCGTCGCACCGTAATCGATATCGCGCAACATCGCGATGGTCTCCTTCCTTTAAGATCCCGTATGTGCGCAGCCAGCAATCGCTCGACACTCACGACCGGCTGAATACTGGCTGCGCATCGGTCAAATCAAATTAACGTCGATAACCGCCGCTGCGTCCGCTCCCGCCACCGTAACCGCCGGAACGGGGTTCGCGAGGCTTGGCTTCGTTGACGGTTAAGGGCCGCCCGCCTTGCTGGCTTTCGTTCAGCCCTCGAATTGCTTCTTGCGCCGCATTGTCGTCGCCCATTTCGACAAATCCGAAGCCTTTGCTTCGTCCGGTATCGCGGTCTTGAATGACCTCGGCACTCTTAACCGAGCCATACGCCGCAAACATGGTTTCCAGGCTTGCGTTGTCGACATCGTAACTCAAATTACCCACATATAACTTCTTAACCACAATAGAACTCCCGACTGCTAAAATTTGCTGCCCGACAAAGCTTTCCGGGCCGCTCGAAAGGGATCAGCGTGTTGATCCGCCCAGGTAGGAAAACGAGAGAGGCGGCAGCAGAGGGTTCTTCGGTGGGAACCGAGAGCGGCAGATTCGTGTCGTCAGACCGACCGCATGTAGTATAGCTTGTACCCTGGGGAAAGATAGACCAAGTTCCCGCTAACTTTCACAAGAAAGGTTGTATATTGCTGACATTTTGAGTGGTTTATTCGTGCGATTGTTTTTTTGAGCGTATTGTACAGTGAGCTGTCCCACAACAGCGCCCAAAACAACGACCACAACAGCGTGAGTCTGTCGCAGAACTCGCATTGAAACGGACAACCCCGCGAGTATTGCAGCGCGCCCGATGCATACCGATCGACCTTGAGCAGGTCAAAACGTGGCGCCGGCACCGTCGTCATATCTGTTGGAGAACCGAACTCGTCTACAGCCGCGAGCATTAAATTTCCCTCTCTCTTCGGGAGAGGGGCTAGGGTGAGGGTGCCAGGCTCTTCCCGCTTAGCCGCGGCGGCATCTACGACGACCGTTTTTTCACCCAGATCTAACGATCAGGTTCGTGAACGACCAGATCATCACATCGTCATTTTGCAGCAGAAACGTCCGGAGGAGAAACTTCTTTCGGTTGCTCGACAAGCAGAATCGGATCAGCTTTTTCGGCAATCGGAATCAACTCAACTTGTCCGACAGTCGGTATTTGCCGAACTGGCTTCACGACCGGTTTTGGCGGCGGCGAGGAATACTTCTTCGCGGGAATGAGTTGCATTTGGTCAATCACTTGTCGAATGCCGGCGACCCTGCTCGCCGCATTCATAATCGGCGTGCGCTGTGCGGCATATTGCAATTTGCCAGTCAGCGTCACCACTCCGCGGTTTACCACTGCGGTAACGCGCGAACCGGTCCCCGTGCGTCCCAAGCGAGAATTAACGGTTCTCGACAATTCCGAGTCCGAAACTTCTTTTTTGCCGAACATAGTATCTCCCCAATGGAAAGAGGTGGACGTCGTGGGAGAAAACCACGACGATTGGAGAGGAATCGACCATTTGGCCGACAGCACGGTCAGTGAGAGAAGATCGCCAGTCCGCTCCTATCCTACCTGGGCAGACCACACAAAGCGAGGCCACCATCAGCAAACGGATTGTTACACGGGGCTCACTAGGGCTGTGTTCCAGGCTACCCCATCGCCTGCTTCAACTCCTCTGCATCCACAACCGTCAGGATTTCCTCGGGCGCATCGTCGAACACGAACTGCATGTCCTGCCCTTCAACGGGATTCGCGTGCCTGCCAAATTCATCCCGCAATTCCTTGAGGGCATTTCGTTCGACCCTCGCCTCGTACATATCCTCATTTTCCCGGAAAGTGGAAATTACATACAGTTTGAACACCTCATCATCGGAATTACGAACTCGGAATGATCCGGTTTCTTCCTGCCACTGCTTAGTCATGCTTCGCCTCCTAGATTAACGGCACTGTTAATTATAGCTTCTTCAAGCATGGTTCCGGAGAGGCGGCGGTCCGCACATGTATGGTGACTGACCTGCTCCCCGATTCTTGGTCCAGACGGAATGCGAGGTTTTTTGTAACTTTGCATTTTGGAAAGGAGAACCTGGACCATGAAGGGAAAGCGATTTACGGAAGAGCAAATTGCATTA
>DATJYL010000227.1 GCA_035499655.1 Pirellulales bacterium | reverse complement strand
TCGCTGGCGGTCCCAAGCTTGGTCGTCTCCGCCACCACGTCGTCCAAGTTTTTTTGCAGCGTCACCAAGTCGTCAGTCAATTGTTTCTTTTCAATCTCTAATTTTTCAGGATCAGCCTTGACACCGTCTTGCGAGGCCAGATCGGTTTTTAGCTGTTTGATAATCTCCGGTCGGAGCTCTCGGCGCCGCTCTTCCAGCCGCGATTGCAGCGCCGCCAATTTGTTTTTGTAGTCCTTCACCTGCGGATCACGGTCTCCCAAGCGCGACGCCCCCATGGCATAGTCGATGGCCATCTGCATATTAGTCGCTTGCTTCGTCATGTCGGCGATTTGATCGTCGCGCAACAGATATTGTTCAACCTGGTAATCAGGAATGTCCGTAGGCTTGTCGCTTTGGAGAATACGCAGTTGTTTGGCAATTCTTGCCAAATCTTCTCGAGTTCGGCTCATCTGGTTCATGATGCTGCCGCTCTGCTGAACCAGTAAGTTGTATTGAAACTTCACCGAATCCAGGTCGGGCGACTTTGTTTTTTCCTGAAGTTTCTGCAACTGGTCGCGCTTGTTAGAGATATCGTTCTGAAGTTCGTTCAAAGTGTTTTGAAGCAAAGTAAGCTTGCCCACGTTCTCGCGATTCTCCACTTCCACAACGTTGTCCAGGTACGAATCTTTGACGGCATTGACAATTTTGACCAACTGCTGTGGGTCTTTGCCGCGCATTTTGATTTGCAACAATTCCGAATCTCGGGGCGTTACGACCGTGATTTCGTCTTCCAGAAACCGGTGCTGGTCCTTTTCCGCGCGCAACAGCGGCAGGCTAGCCACACCTTCCTTGTTCAACGCCTCTTGCAATACCATCGGACTCCGGATGCGCGCCGCCTGGGTTTGGCGATATGCTTCGTATTCGGCCCCGTCTCGGCCGGGCTTGGTTTCACTCCACTGCTGCGGATCGCCGACTTTCAACCACGCCACCACTTCGTAATTTTCGGGCGCCACGATCCATAATAGCGCTGCCAAGGGGAGTCCCATCACGATCCCGACAATCAGGGCCAACAACCAGCGCCTGCGGAGTGAGTGCAGCAACTGCGAAAAACTCAAGCCCGCTGGGGCGGCATCCACATAGTTTCCGCCATAACCCGCCGCCACGTAGGGGCTCAGGCCTTGCATATTGTAGTCTCGAACCATTAACGCTTGTTGGTTCGACGCGGCCTCTCCATTGTGGCTGACTTCATTGCTGGCGGAATCAATTTCGGTGGGAGTTGGTTGAGTCACTGCTGCGCCTCTTTCATCAGGTCGAAAAATTCTGCCGGACGAATATTGCTCATTGCCCCGCCAATGCTACCGAACACGGGTAGGCATCGGACGCCGGACCGTTGTCGACTTGGAGCCCAGCCCGCCGGATTGGGGTTGGATGTGCGTTTCTTCGATAAATACACGATCTAAAATCTGCATTTCCAAGTACATGAAGCCCAGGGCGATAGGAATCATGAACCATCCCGCCAGGTTGTGGAAGAATTCTTTTGCAAATTCTGATTCCTGGCCCAGCACCATGAATAATAGCGCCGTGATCACAATCCGGATTACGTTCACCAGCAGGGCGATGGGAATGGCGCTGGCAATGATGAACGCTTTCTGCCACCAGGGGCGATCGATAATCATGCTCATCGCCACCGCCAACGCCAAAAAAATCGTGGCCATTCGCAGGCCGCTGCATTGCTCCTCCACGTTCAGCGGAAAGCCTTCGCCGATTAATATCTTATTGCCTTCGTTGAACGCGTCCACTCCCATCGTTTGCAGTGTGTACGTACTCATGGTCGTGGCGGCATGTTGCAGCGGGTTGAGCAGGCCCCGCTCCGCGGCGGTCGGCAAGGGAAGCATGAATATCAGAAATGCCAACGGCGCTGCCGACCATCGTAAGGCTGGCCAGCCTCCCGCGATGACAAACACGCCCGCGAGCACGGGAATGATCGACACCATGTCGAACGAAATCAGATTGTGATACGATGAAAATAGTCGAAACAATAATCCGCCCGCCATGATGGCGACGCCCCACCAGCGCACCGACGATGGAACCGGCTCAAACGGTTCGCGGCGCATTGCAATTAACACCGCCGCAAAAATCGGTATCAAAAACCCGTGTGAGTATTGCGCACTCGTCCAGGCGTTCAGCAGACCCTCTATCGTGTTCCAGTATGCCCACAGTATCACTATGCCCAATCCGCCGATGATGAACCAGGGAGTTTGTTGATCGGTTTGGGTGTTCGCTGACGCGGACGTATTGGCTGCCATAAAAACAATGCTTCTAAAACCAAGAACTCAAAATTAGAAATGCCAACATTTATGTTGCCGGCCAGCATCCCGCTGCGGTTGTTACCCTGACCGAGGGGCAATCGACAAGCTTCCCCGCGTTGGCCCGTATCGTTCACGATAAATCCCGCGCCGCAGGTTGTCAAACAATTCTTTTCTCTCGCACGGCAACATCAGTTCAAAGTGTTTCGTAATTGTTGTGGCAATGCTACGACTTGATGCGAAAAAACGACGACTCACCTACTCAGCGCATCCCTGCTCCCTTGCGTTCGCACCTCATTTTCAAAGAAATAGTGCACTTTTTCAGGAACCAAATTCCACCGTCCAAGACAAAGCAAAACTGAGGCCATCCAAAGGGGTTCGCTCTATAGACTAATGCGGATAGCAATAAATCTTGCATGCTACCCATTCTATCCCATTTAACCAGAAAAATGTTTTCTTACGAAGTCTGTGTGAAAGTTTGCCGATTATTCAAAGGCTAACGGTCGGGCCGAGTATAGTGAACGCGCCAGCGCTGGTAGCTAAAGTCAAAGACGGTTAATTTAGGTAGTTTGCAATGAGTTGATAATGTTTTA
>DATJYL010000226.1 GCA_035499655.1 Pirellulales bacterium | reverse complement strand
CCGCAAGGACGGTCAACTTTCCCCGGCCGAACAAGCGGTTAGCGATTGGGCGAACTCCAGCAAGTTGTTTACCGTGGATTGTACGCAGGATGTGGCCAAAGACTTGACCAAGGAAAATTTGCAGAACTACGACATCGTCATGTTTTACACCACCGGACATCGCGCTAAGTGGCCTGTCGACGATGCCACGCTCGATTATCTGTGCAACGATTGGGTCAAGCAAAAGGGCCACGGCTTTATTGGCGTGCATTCCGCGGCCGACACGCTGGCAGATTACCAACCTTATTGGGAAATGCTGGGGGCTTCGTTTAACGATCATCCATGGATCAGCAAAAGCAACGTGACGGTTGTCGTCGACGACACGAATAACCCCATTACTAAACCCTGGGGCAAGGAATTCACCATCACTGACGAAATTTATCAGTTCAAAAATTGGCAGCCGGAAAAAGTTCACGTGCTTATGAGCCTGGACATTGGCCGTTCCGTCTTCAACGGAGACGTGAAGAAGAGAATCAAGCAGCCGTATCACATTCCGATTGCCTGGTGCAAGCAATACGGCGACGGCAAAGTGTTCCACATGAGCTTAGGGCATAACGAAGCCGTTTGGGCCGACCCTCGTTATCGAGATTCCATTCTGGGCGGAATCAAGTGGATAATGGGCTTAGAACCTGGCGATGCCATGCCGAATCCGCAAGTTGACGCGGCCCAAGTCGAAAAAGGCAACGCCGACGTCGCCGCCAAGCTGGCGGAATTTGAGGCCAATCAAGCCAACAAGTGATCAATTCCGGCGGCAGGCCAGCATATTCCAGTTTGCTTGCGCTCCTCGTTACAAACTCTTTACGCCGCAACTGCTTGGGCCCGGTTACTATCTTAGGCAGTGCTGTCGATGTGGTGGATCGGTCTTCCACGCGGCGGCCCAGGAACTCTCTGCTTCAGGAGATCGGCCATGCAACGCACGCTGTGCTCGACGCTGATGACTGGCTTGGCGCTCACGATCGTCATTTCCATGAGCTCGTCTTCAAATGCTGACGCACCTTTAACCCTGCAACAGCAAGCCCGATTGGTAACTGCCGCGAGCGAGCAGCAAGCTCAGGCCGCAATTTCCGCATTGCGCGCAGTGGGTCCGGCTGGTTTACAGGCCCTGGTCGAAGAATACCGCCGTGCGATAGACCAACATGTGAGTACCCCTTCTGCTACGACCGCTGCGCCGCAAGTAGCGCCGGTCGCATCTGATTCATCGTGGCAACGTGTCAAAGCCGCCTTGGACGCCGTGGGCGGCCAATACGATTGCTACACCTCGCGCCTCTATTGGTATACCGATTGGGACGCCGCCCAAGCTGCCGCCAAACAATCGGGCAAGCCCATCTTGTCGCTGCGATTATTGGGCAAACTTACCGACGAATTTAGTTGCGCCAACAGCCGTTTCTTTCGCACCACGTTATACGCCAATGATGAAGTCAACAGTGCGCTGCGAGAGCGGTTCGTGTTGTATTGGCAAACCGTGCGGCCCGTTCCCAAGGTGACCATCGATTTTGGCGATGGCCGCAAGCTGGAGCGCACGCTTACCGGCAATAGCATCCATTACATTCTGGATAGCGAGGGCCGACCCATCGACGCCCTTCCGGGTCTCTATGGGCCGCAAGCTTTTTTGCGCGGCTTGGAAGCGGCCGAAGCCGCGTTCGCCGCAACCAAGTCGATGGAGGATTTTCAGCGCACCGACTATTTGCGGCAGTATCACCAGACACAAGCTGATCAAATCGCCGCGCGGTGGAACACCGATTTGGAACAATTGGGACTGCTAAAGCCTGATCCAACAGCCTGTGCGGTGCATAGCGCGCCGGTCGACGCTTTGGTGGCTCTCACCGATGATGCCGCATGGGGCCGCATTGCCCAGTTGCACGCCGCCGATGCTCAGCTCGATGCGGCCAGCCGCGCTTTAATTGCCGCCCAAAATCCCTCGGCCGCGCGAGCCATGCCGCTGGCCGTCACTAAGGCCGTGGTGGAAAACCCGCTGCTGCGTCTGGTGCGCGCCTTTCAAAATACGCTGGCGATCGATTCCGTTCGCAACGAATACACATTTCATCGCCAAATCCACGAGTGGTTTGCCGGTGGTCAAACGCCGGTTGACATCGACGCCAACCAACTGAACGAAATGGTGTACGCCCAATTGTTTCTCACGCCCAGCAACGATCCTTGGCTGGGATTGCTGACCGGCGACGCCTATTCCGCGCTCGATAATAACGGCCTGTGCCAAAAATAGATTGCTCTTGAAGTCGACCGGATCGCGCAAGGGCTTGTATAAAACAGTTCCTTTCCGCGCAGTGCCATTTGCGCGATAGAATAAAGACGGCCGCAATCACAGCAAAGTCGTAGCCCCTTGTAGCTTTGAAGACCCACTAGATCATTCATGCAATCTCAAACCGTTCTCGCCGTCGAAGACGATGCCGCCATTCGCCGCGGCATTGTCGACGCCTTGCGCTTTGCCGGCTACGGTGTGTTCGAGGCCGCGCGGGGCGATACCGGCCGCCAAATGGCCGTGGAGCGCTCGTACGATTTGCTGCTCCTTGACTTGGTGTTGCCCGGCTGCGACGGGCTTGAGATCCTGCGCGCCGTGCGCGAAATCCGCCCCACGCAGCCGATCATTATTCTCACGGCCCGGGGCGAGGAGCACGACCGTGTGGAAGGCCTGCGATTGGGCGCGGATGATTACGTCGTCAAACCGTTTAGTGTGAAGGAACTGTTGGCCCGAGTCGAAGCCGTGCTACGCCGTTCGCCGGAGCGGCCCCGCGAAAACTCGCACGTTGAATTCGCTGGCGGCGTGGCTGATTTAGCACGTTTAGAGCTGCGATTTTCCGACGGACAGCGCGTGGACCTTTCGGAAAGGGAGGCCGAATTATTGCGTTATCTCGCCGCCAACAGCGGTCGGGCTATTTCCCGCGACGAACTGCTGCTGCGCGTCTGGCGGCTTAATCCACGTGGCGTGTCGACCCGCACCATCGACATGCACGTGACTCGCCTGCGCGAAAAACTGCGCGACGACCCTAATCAACCACGTCTGCTGCTCACCGTCCGCGGCACCGGCTACATGTTCGCAAACTCTTCTGCCCCGTAAAACTCTCACGTCTCAGTCCAATATTTTCCGGCTTTCCTCATGTCCCGTCCCTGGCAAATTTGGCTTACCTTCGCCGGCTGTTTGGCCGTGGCTGTGGCCGCCGTGGGGTGGCTCAGTGTGAAAGCGCTCCAAGCGGATCAGGCTCGAGCGGAAGCCCGGCATGAAGCTGCCATTGAAGAAAACGCGCGCCTGGCCCTGTGGCGCATGGATTCGTTCATGACGCCCATCGTGGCCAAGGAAAATGCGCGGCCCTCCTTCATATACAATGCGTTCTATTCTGCTCAGCGAGAATACGGGCAGATGGGCGATGGAGACAGCAAGGCGGAAAGTCTGATTCCGTCTCCGCTATTGTTTCAAGCAACGCCCTACGTTCTGCTTCATTGGCAAATGAATTCAAAGAAGCAATGGACATCTCCCGAAGTTCCCGCTGGGCCATTTCATAACCGGGCGGTGCCGAAGTATCTGAGTGAGCAGCAATTCCGCACTAATTCCGAGCATTTGAATGGCTTGCAAAAAACACTCGATACTCCACAACTCGAGACGGAATTGCCGCAGCCAGTGGCTTCGGTCGAGAGTGAAATCAAAGTAGCGGAAAAGGAACTGTTGGATTTGCAGACTCAACTGGACGGGGTCAGGCTGGCGTTAAAACTCCCGCCACGTGTGGTGAGCTTAAGTGATGCTTCTGTGCCTGATAGAGGAAGTCCATTGGGAGAAAGCGAAGTGGTTGCGTGGCTTCACGTGGGAGGTCTACAGCATTGGGCACCGCCAAATGGCCTGCCTGCTAGCAGCAAATCGAATGAATATCAGACGTACCGCCAATCTCAAACAGCACTGATTAAAAGCCCAACGGTGTTGCAAGACGCACTCAAGCTAGACGGAATTACCGATCTACCCCTCTTGCGTGCTCAGGCAGAACCGCTTCGTTTCCTGGAGGACAACATCATAGTTGTCGCTCCCTTGGACAGCGAGCTGTTGCAAATCAAAATGCGCGGCACAGACCCCGAGCAGCTAGTGAAAATTGTCAATGCCGTAAAAGATTCATATATACAGCACGTTGTTCAAACGGAAGGAAAAGAGGACGTCGAAAAGCTCGCTTTATTAGAAGTTGCTATAAACAAAAAAAAACAGGAGCTAAGTGATATTCGTGATCAACAACAAATGACACAAGGGGCGCGCAGTTTTAATGAGTATCAGGCCCGGGCTAAAACGTTCGCTCAAAACAATATTGCCCAGCAAGACGGCAGCGCGAATCAAGAGTCAACGAATCCTGCAAATCCCCCGGCAGAGCAAGCAGCCTCAGAAGCGATGGCCTCAGTGATGACGCCATTGTGGCTTAACAATAAGTTACTGCTAGCTCGACGCGTGACAATTGCCGGTAATGAAGTCCTCCAAGGATGTTTGCTTAACTGGCCAGCTCTTAAAGAGCAAATGCTCAGTGATATCAAAGATTTGCTCCCCCAGGCCGATCTGCAGCCCGTGGTAAATCTCTCAGAAGATTCGGAGAGCCATCGGTTAGCTTCCTTGCCCGTGATGTTGATTCCTGGCGCGCTTGCGGAAGTCAATTCACCGGGCCTTTCGCCCATCAGGCAGTCGCTGCTCATTGCCTGGAGCGCATTGCTGCTAACGGCCATCGCTGGCGCGATCGTATTGCAAGGTGTAATTACCCTCAGCGAGCGCCGGGCGGCGTTTGTCTCGGCCGTAACGCACGAGTTGCGCACGCCGCTGACGACGTTTCGCATGTATGCCGAAATGCTTAGCGAAGGGATGGTCGCCACCGACGCGGAACGCCGCCAGTATTTGGATACGCTCCGCGTCGAGGCCGATCGGCTTACGCACCTGGTTGCCAATGTGTTGGCCTATGCTCGGTTGGAGCGTGGCCGGCCCGGCGGTCGCGTCGAAACACTCAGCCTCGAAAAACTCCTGGCCGTGGCCACACAGCGCTTGAGCGAGCGCGCGGCCCAGGCTCAATTCCAGTTGAACGTGGAGTCCGGGGTAGATGTTTTGGCTTGCACAGTGCGGGCCGATCCCGCGGCGGTCGAGCAAATTCTGTTTAATCTGGTCGACAACGCCTGCAAATATGCGGCCTCGGCAACCGATCGTACGCTGCACTTATCGGCGACGCACGATGGTAGGCAATTGAAAATCAGCGTGCGCGATCATGGCCCTGGCATTTCTTCTGCCGACCAGCGCCGTTTATTCCAAGCATTTCGCAAATCAGCACAAGAGGCCGCGCATTCGGCTCCCGGCGTGGGTTTGGGATTGGCGCTCAGCCGACGTCTAGCTCAAGACATGCACGGCGATTTATGCTACGAATCTAGGTCCGATGGGGCATGCTTCGTTTTGTCGCTGC
>DATJYL010000225.1 GCA_035499655.1 Pirellulales bacterium | reverse complement strand
TCAAATCCGGACATAGCCGCTTATTTTGGCAGGAGTCAAAAACTAGACTGTGGCGTACCAGAGAACAAATGGCAATAATCTATTTCGCTCGCATTCGATCATACCACATTGTAAAAACGCCTTGCTGGAACGACCGAGACGCAGAGGAAAATGGGCCGACAAAAGCCTGCTTCCATTGGTTCGACAAAATGGAATCGAGAAAATCGCCCTGCTTTAAGGCAATTACGGAAGTGCCATGAACGAGCAAGCAATCAATCGGCGAGCGTTCTTAGAAACTGCGGGCGCGGCGGCGGGGGTAGCAGCCGGCGTGTTGCCGGGGCCAAATGCTTGGGGACAATCGTCTAACAAAAACAACGACGATGAATCGCGCGCGGGCAATGACGGAAAAACGGTGGCGCTGGTGTGCGACCCGGCCGATGCCATTGCCTCCGCACCCGCGCCCCAGTGGGCACTAGGGCAGCTCCAAAATATTTTAGTGGCCCGCGGAATTAGCGTGCGAAGCTATAAGCGCATCAGTGATGCGGGGGCAACGGAATTCTGCATTGTGGCGGCCAGCACCAAATCGGCGTGGCTGAAAGAGCTGCTGGAACAAGCAAAAATCTCACTGCCCAACAAACCGGAAACCCTGGCGCTGGCTTCCGCAGGAGTTGGAGACAAAACGGCGTTATTTGTCGTGGGGACGGATGCCCGGGGACTGGTGTATGCATTGCTAGAAGTGGCCGACCGCATTGCGCATTCCGATCCGCCATTGGCCACCATCGAATCGCAAAAGCCCGTCGTGGAGCAACCGGCCAATGTCATCCGCAGCATCGCCAGGCTGTTCGTCAGCAACGTGGAAGATTTGCCGTGGTTTCGTGACAAATCGTTTTGGGAACACTATTTCACCATGTTGGCCGGCGAACGGTTTAATCGTTTCAGCCTGACGCTGGGGTTGGGATATGACTTTACTCGCCAAATTCACGATTGCTATTTCCACTTCGCCTATCCGTTTTTTCTGGCTGTGCCTGGTTTTAACGTGCGAGCCGTGGGATTGCCCGATGCGGAACGGGACGAAAACTTGGCCTTGTTGCAGTTCGTCAGTGAGGCGGCAGCGCAGCGCGGATTGGATTTTCAACTAGGATTATGGACCCACGCTTATCAATGGACCGACAGTCCACAAGCCAACTACACGATTGCGGGGCTGAATGACGATAACCATGCGGCATACTGCCGCGAGGCGCTTTCGCAGTTGTTGGCAAGTTGCCCGGCGATTGGCGGCGTGACCATTCGAACTCATGGCGAAAGCGGCGTGCCTGAAGGAAGCTACGACTTTTGGGAAACCATTTTTAAAGGGGCGGCGGGCGCAGGCCGGAAAGTGGAAATCGATTTGCATGCCAAAGGAATCGACCAACGCATGATCGACGGCGCTTTGGCCACCGGCATGCCGGTCAATGTTTCGCCGAAGTTTTGGGCCGAGCACACGGGTTTGCCGTACCATCAGGCTTCGATTCGAACGTTGGAAATGCCTTCCACTTATGAACTCGACAACAGCAGCGCAAAACAAGGGGCCATCGAGAACAGCCAACAAAATGGCAACGGCAGCGGCAAAGCGGGCAACCAAAGCCTGTTTGCACTGAGCAACGGCGCGCGAAAATTCATGCGATACAGTTATGGCGATTTGTTTCGTGAGGATCGCGGTTATGGCATATTCTTTCGCATGTGGCCTGGCACGCAGCGGCTGTTGTTGTGGGGCGATCCGCAAATGGCCGCCGCTTGGGGACACTCCGCAAGCTTTTGCGGCAGCCAGGGCGCGGAACTGTGCGAGCCGCTGTCGTTCAAAGGGCGAAAAGGGTCGGGCTTGCCTGGAGGCCGCAACGCTTATCAAGACGCATCGCTCAAGCCCGCAGCCGATTGGGAAAAGTACGCATACACCTATCGTTTATGGGGGCGGTTGCTTTACCACCCCAATGCCGACCCGGATGTGTGGCGGCGCAAGTTGCAAAAAAGTTGGGGCGCTACTGCGCCCGATGCCGAACAAGCCTTGGCAAATGCCAGTCGGATATTGCCGCTGGTGACGAGCGCCCATCTGCCATCGGCCGCCAATGCCAATTACTGGCCCGAGTTGTACGCGAACATGTCGATTGTCGACGCTGCCACGCCAAGCCCCTATTCTGACACGCCTAGCCCCAAACGTTTTGGAACGGTCAGTCCGTTAGATCCGATATTATTTTCCACTATGGATGAATGTGCGGAGGAACTGCTTTCCGGACAGTCGACGGGCAAATATTCTCCGGCGGAAGTGGCCGCCCAGTTAGACGAATGGGCGGCAACCGCGGCGAAATTTTTGACCCAGTCGCAAAATAAATCGGACTTTTCGCCCAATCCCGATTTGCGGCGGGTATCGGCCGACGTGGCCATTCAAATTGCGCTGGGACGGTTCTTTGCTCATAAATTTCGCGCCGGGGTATTATTTTCCATTTACGAACGCAGCCGAACAGCATCGGGCAAAAGTCACGTAGTTCTGGAGAATGCGTTGAAGCAATACCAGGCAGCCCGCGATGCTTGGGCGGAAGCGGCAAAAATGGGAGACACCGTTTATGTGGCCGACATCACCTTTGGTCCCGAAAAACATTTACGGGGCTGCTGGTCAAATCGGTTGGCGGCCATCGATCAGGATGTGCAGCGGATGGCAAAATTGCTGGAGCCAGCCACCGCGCCCGTGAAAGAATCTACGGCGAATGAGACCGCAGCGACCGAACAAAAACAGGCTGATTCAGGCACCGCCGCACCATCGGTGGAACAAGCCGTCCAAATAGTGTTGTCGCCTCCCAAGCGTATAGCAGTAGCTTGCCAACACAAGCGGCCGACTTCCTTCCGCGCTGGGAATGAAGTATCGCTGGCATTAACGGTCCAAAAAAGCGCGGAAGAACAGGCCGAGGCTGTGCGTTTGCACTACCGGCGTGTAAATCAGGCTGAGAAATATGAAATTCTTGAGATGCATGACAACAGTGGAAGTTGGAGCACAGCCATTCCGGCCAGTTACACGCAATCGCCGTTCGCGTTGCAATATTTTTTTGAAGTGCGGCTGCCGTCGGGCGAGGCGACGGTAAGCAGTCGCTCGATGCTTTTCCCCGGCTTCGATGGCACGTGGTGCAACCAGCCGTATTTTGTGGTGCGGCAGGACTGATTGGCAGTATTTATTGTTGTGGATAATTTCTTGGGACGACCACACAAAGATGATTGACGGGGTTTCGATCACTATTACAATGGGGGGGACGCACAGAGCAGGAGGCATCAGCTTCACCGGCATCAAAGCCATTTAGTGAAAGCTAATGTATCCAACAATAATACGCGCAAAGTTTCGTCGAGGCCATAACGGGTTGGCACTCAACTCGGGACTCCTGCTGGCGGCGCTGCTACTGGCGCTGCCTTCGACGGCGCGGGGAGCGAATCTTTACGAATCGGACGCGGACACTGGCAACATCTACGAGTTTACACCCGCGGGGGTTCAATCCATCTTCGCCAGCGGTTTGAATAGGCCCGAAGGATTGGCCTTCGACTCAAGCGGCAATCTCTATGAGGCGGACTATGGTTCTGGCCGCATTTACAAGTTTACGCCCGGAGGTGTCAAATCCACTTTCGCCAGCGGATTGAATGAACCCGTAGGCTTAGCCTTCGATGCGAGCGGAAATCTCTTCGAAACGGACCATAGTACTACTGGCGGAGGCCGCATTTATAAGTTTACTCTCGCGGGGGTACAATCTACTTTCGCCAGCGGATTGAATAGCCCGGGAGGATTAGGCTTCGACTCGGGCGGAAATCTGTTTGAGACGAACTTTGGAAGTGAGGACATTGACGAGTTTACTCCTTCTGAGATCCAATCTACCTTCGCCAGCGGATTGAATGGCCCCGGAGCGTTAGCGTTCGACTCGAGCGGGAATCTGTTTGAGACAAACTTTGGCAGTGAGGACATTGACGAATTTACTCCTGCGGGGATCCAATCTACCTTCGCCAGCGGATTGAATGGCCCTGCAGGCATAGCCTTCGACTCGAGTGGCAATCTCTACGAGACAGACTATTATTCTGACCGCATTTACAAGTTTACGAGTGGAGGTGTCAAATCCGCTTTCGCTAGCGGATTGAATGGGCCGCTATTCCTTGCTTTCTCACCGGTTCCGGAACCCTCGACCCTGCTGCTGGCTGTATTGAACTCGGTGAGCTTACCACTTGTGCTACGGCGCTGCCGTCGGGCGAGGCGACGGTAAGCAGTCGCACAATGCTTTTCCCCGGTTTCGATGCCACGCTGTGCAACCAGCCGTATTTTGTGGTGCGGCAAGGTTGAGGTGCAAAAGCCGCCCTGGATCGGGCTACTTCGGCTGTGCCGTTGCGGAATTGGAAGGCATGCTGCCGGCCAGCGTGCCCACGGCCAGCCGGCCATCGGTATGATACGGATCGCCGCCGCCGTTGTGGCCGTCTAGCTTCGGCTGAAAGTTATCCACGTAATCGACCGAGGCGATTGCGCCCGCCTTTTGCAAATCGTCCAGCAATTTATCGCGCTCCGTATCGACATCGGGGCTAATATGATGGGTAATTTCCCCGGTGGTATGGCTGAATCCGACTTTGGTGTCAAGCGTTGCCGCGCCCAGCCACAAAGGACGGCCTTGATCGTCCAGTTTGTCCGACTTCCAAAACCGCACGTGATTGCGGCGGCGGGGATCATTGCCGATGGGCAGCTCGAATGCCAAATCTTCCTTGCGATTCCAGACGTACAAATTGCTAACGGGTGCGTCGTTGTATGGGCGATGCAGCACCGTGTCGCCCGCGATCCGCAGCGAGCTTTTCAGCGTGAGCGGATCAGCGGGGTTCCAATCCGCGGCGAGCATGGCTTTGGTCACTTGCTCTTCCGTCCCGACCAACGCGATGTTCAACGGATCGCCCGGAATTCCAATTTTGGTGTGCGTGATGGTGGGAGCTTGATCGAGCGCCGGATGCTTGCGCTCCACATGCTGCCACGCCGTCGGAACTGCGACATAAGCCACGATGACATACAACCCTGCCAGCAGCACGATCGCGCGCAAACCGCGCTCCAGCCGTCGGCGATTGGAGCGAAATTGAACGGGCTGCTGCGGGGGAGAATCAATGGGTTCAGACATCGAAAGCTCACAAATTCATCATGCTGAACGAGTAATTCCACAATTCTTCTGACTACGAGGAATTTCGCGGACCGTACATACCAAACGGTAACAAACGATTACTGGACCTCAAAGATCAACGGCATTATACTACGTGGGGGAAGCCGCGATTTTGCTATCTTTTGCGCACGGTGAGGAACCTAGGGGAGCAGTATGGCGATCTGCATGCAAGATTGTTTTCTGCGGCTGCGCAATTTCTTGACGCGCTGCGTGGGCCAATTTTTTTTGCGCCGGAGCTTGTACGGTGCGATCGCCTGGATTTGGATTGCGGTATTCGCGGTTTCACCGTGCCACGCCACCATTACCATTAGCGGCACAAGCGGTTCCACCTGGACCATTTCCAACGGCGATTTGACGGTGAACTTTAGCACCTCCGCCTCCAAACTCACCAGCGTGGCCATTGGCTCCAGCGGCAATATTTTGGACCCGAATAACTCGCAGCTGTACGACGAACTCGCCAAATCGGGGCTGGGATCCGGCACAATGGCAGCCAGCTACCAGCAGACGAGTAATTACATCGATTTTTACACCACCACCCAATCCAATAGCAGTAACCCATTCACTTACCAGGTTCACTATGTGATGTTCAACAACGATCCGGATATTGTGACGTACGAAGTGGTGAACCATTCCGCGACAGATATCGCCGGCACCTATGGCCAAGGGCAATTTTTGGCGCGCGTCAACACGTCGATGTTCAACCACACCTATCAGGTCAACACCGGGCCGAACAACATCGGCGTGCAAACTTCCACGCAGAATCCCTATTATGCTGCGGATGGATCGCCAAATTACAACACCGTAATGGGCCAAGCGGGCCGCAACGTGCAAGACGCCACCACCGATTTGACCGGCAGTGGACTAACCGGCGATTGGGGAACCAACATTTACACTAAGTACGACTATTCGTCGTACACGCAGTTCTTGCAGGCGACAACGGAATATGGCTCGCAATACGCGGTCTCGGCGCTGTTTACCTCCGAAGACACCATGACCGGTGGACCGACCAAGCAGGAGTTGATGTTCACCAACAACATCTCGATGGTCGAGTTCCTTTCCAATCACTACGGCACGGGCGATCCGAATTATGGCTACACGCCGGCGCAAGGGGTCAATACTTCACGACTGTACGGCCCGTACGCTTTCCGTTTCACTCCGGTGAATGGCGAAAGCGGGGCCCAATTGTATCAAGACGCGGTCAACAGCATGCCGGCGTTGGTGGCTGATTACAACACCGATACAGAACTTCTCACACCCAGCAGCAGCGGCGGCGGCGGTTACATTCCCACCACGCAGCGCGGCAAGCTCCAAGTTTCGGTTGCCAACACCGCGGGCTGGAGCAGCAACGTCAACAACAATACCATTGTGCTTTCCGATCCGAATAAGAGTTTTCAAGAATCGGGCAGCGGCGACCAATACTGGGCGCAGCTTTCGTCGAGCGGAACGGCTACCATTTCGAACATTGTGCCCGGCACCTACCGTTTATCGCTGTACCAATTGGGCCAGTGGGGCGAAACACGCTATGACGGCATCCAAGTCGCGGGCGATCAAATCGCCTTCCCCAGCAATCTGAAATTCACGCCGGAAAATTTCGGCACCGCGGCTCCGATTTGGACCATCGGCACGCCGAATCGCTCCGCCAACGAATTTCTGAACGGGCACGCCACGAGCGCCAATCCGGGAGTCGTTTCCGGCGGCGACCTGCGGCAATACCAAGGCGCTTACGATTTCTGGGCCGAAGAGCAAACGCTGGGCAATCCCGGCAAAGTGGTGTATTTCGCCACGGCTGTGGGCTCGACGCCCGCCACCAACGACCCCAATAAATGGATTGCCAATCAATGGGAAACTTTCGACCCCGGGCTGTACGATGCCAGCAACGGCACTACCGATAATTACGCCAACACGGCGCCAGCTTATGTGCGCGATTCCGCTCATGGCGGCACAGGCGTGGGACCGGCAAATTATCACGGTTCGCCCTGGGAAGTGCATTTCACCACAACCACGGCCCAGCAGGCTCAAGGGCAGTACGTGGTGCTCTCGGTCGGGCTGGCATCCGTCGAAGCGAGCCTAACCGTGGCTCTCAACGGTCACTCCGAAACATGGCACTACACCGGAATCAACGGCAATACGCTGGCGGTCTCCGCCGACGCCATGACACGCAGCGGCGATGCGGGCGTGTATCAATTCCTGGCTTTTCAGTTTCCAACGGCCGATTTGAATGCCGCCGGGGCCGATAACGAGTTCACGTTCAGTGTCAGCACTACTGATGGCGACATGTATGACGCCTTGCGCATGGAAATTACCAACACCGCGGCCGATCCCAGCGTCACCGGTTGGCACGATTACGAATACATTACCGGTGCCAACGCGCAAACCGATGCTAACAACACGGTCGGATTAAGCACGACCGAGGTAACCATTGTGCCGGGCGATTTCAATCGTGACGGGTCTGTCGATGCGGCAGACATTCCCGCAATGCTTAGTGCGCTTGCAAATTTGGCCAGCTATGAAAACACCAACCACCTCACCGACGCCGAAATGCTGGCTTTGGGCGATTTGAATGGTTCTGGGTCGATCACGAACGCCGACCTCCAGACTCTGATTAATTTGCTGAAAAGTGGGGGCGGATCGATCGACTCTGTTCCCGAGCCACCTGCCGAAGTGTTATTGGCAATTGGCGCCGGGGCATTGCTGTTGATCTACACGGCTCGGCAACGCCGCCGAATTTCCGCATAGCGTGGTTATGTGGCGCCAGCTGCGGAATTCTTTTTTAGCAGGCCTGGATGCTTTTCGCGAATTTTGCAAACTTTCGGAATCGCCGCCGCTTGGATGTACGGTTGCAGCGGGTTATTGCGGGCGTAATTTTGGTGATACTGCTCCGCCGTGTAGAAGGCTGCCAGCGGTTCCAGCGTGGTGACAATCGGTTTGGAAAATGCATGCGATTGCGTCAGTTGCGCGATTTTCGCTTGGGCAACCTGCTTCTGTTGTTCGTCGGCATAAAAAATGGCCGAGCGATATTGGGCGCCATAATCGTTCCCCTGACGATTCAATTGCGTGGGGTCGTGCGAATCGAAAAACACGTCGAGCAGACGATCGTAGCTGATGCGGTTAGGATCGTACGTAATGCGAATGGCCTCAGCATGACCGGTGTCACCATCACACACACGCTCATAGTTTGCCGTTTCTTCAGCGCCGCCGGCGTAGCCGCTTTCCACATCGCTGACGCCTTCGAGTTGCTCGAACACTGCCTCGGTGCACCAGAAGCAGCCGCCGGCGAAGACGGCAGTTTGCATCGCGCCGAAACTGTGGCTTTGTGTTTCCGAACCAGCCTGCTGTGGCTGTGCCTTCGTCTCCTGCATTGGGGCCCGAGATTTTTGCAAGCCGGCGGTGCCGGCCGCCGGATCTGCCAGCGTGGCCAGCTTTTCGCTGGGTGTGAAATTGAGCGAGGCGGAATTCAAACAAAATCGCAAGCCCGTGGGGCGCGGACCATCGTCGAAGACGTGCCCCAAGTGACCGTCGCACCGGGCACAGTTGATTTCCGTGCGGCTCATGCCGTAGCTGTGATCGTGCTTCTGGGCGACGTTGCCTTCGGCGATGGGTTGAAAAAAACTGGGCCAGCCCGTGCCGGAATGGAATTTGGCGTCGGACGAAAACAACGGGAGCCCACAGCCGGCGCAGGTGTAGACGCCCTTCATTTTGTTATCGAGCAGGGCGCCGCAAAATGGGCGTTCGGTGCCGGAGCTGCGCAACACTTCGAACTGCTCCGGCGTCAACCGCTGACGCCATTGAGCGTCGTTCAAAATCAGCTTGGGCGAATCGACCGGACCCACCAGATCGCCCTGACGATTGAACACATGCACACGGACCATGATTTGTTCTCCCGGTATACTATGGGCACAGCTGAATTGTTACGTGAAGGGCTGGTAAATTCAACCAACCATCAATCAGCAAATCCATAGCGCAGGATGCACCATAGTGCTTGCACCCCGTCGCGCCAGCCAATTTTCTTGCCTTGTTCGTAAGTTCGGCCGGAGTAACTGACCGAAAGCTCAAACACCCGCAACTGATGCCGCGCGATTTTGGCCGTGATCTCGGGTTCGATTCCGAAGCGATTTTGGCGCAACGAAGGCAAAACTTCAGCCAAAGCTCGCCGCGAAAAAACCTTGTAGCAGGTTTCCATGTCGGTGAGGTTGAGATTTGTAAAACAGTTTGAAAGCATCGTGAGCAACTTGTTGCCCACGTAGTGCCAAAAATACAACACCCGATGGGGTTGATCTCCCAGGAAACGACTTCCATAGACGACGTCGGCCTGGTTTTCCACAATCGGTTGCAACAAGCGCGCGTAATCGGACGGATCGTACTCGAGATCGGCATCCTGAACGAGAACCACATTTCCGGAGGCGCTTGCAAAACCCGTCCGCAAGGCAGCGCCCTTTCCTTGGTTCTGCTGGTGCAGCAGAACGACGAGCCGGTTTTCTGGATCGTCAGAATTCTCCTGTTGCAGTTGCTGAAGAATGGCGGGAGAGCCATCGCTGCTGCCATCGTCAACCAAGATGAGTTCCTTGCGCATCGGCGCCGCTTTCACACGCTCGACGAGAGTGCAAATGGTCGCCGCCTCGTTGTAAACTGGAATGACCACTGAGAGCAAAAAATCTGCCGGCAGTTCATAAAAACCCAACCGACGACAACCCGCCTCGCCCAGTAGACCACGAAGCTGCTGGTACCACTGCGACGAATACGGCTTGCAATCGAAAGGGGGTGAATCCATGCGGGTAGTGAACAACTCGTCCTCCATGTTAGAGCGGTTTTGAGCAGTGAAAGAAAATGAATTTCATCACGCTGTTAGTACAGCCCGAACTCGAAGCCCGAGGCCCGCCACATGATGTTTGGACCGCGGCCACGAATCTTTTTGGATGCGTGGCCTATATCTTCCGTATTTGTAGCTCGAGGGTCAAGTTCCAACACGGACAACTTGGGGGCAGAGGTTCCTAATGGTGCGGTACAGTTCGTCCGGCTGGAAGGGTTTGGAAATATAGCCATCCATGCCGGCGGCGTAACAGCGATCGCGAAACCCCTCGACCGCATGTGCGGTCATGGCGATGATTGGGGTCCTGCGTCCCAACCTCGCTTCTTGTTGGCGGATGGCGGTGGTGGCGGCCAGGCCATCCAGGTCGTGCATTTCGACGTCCATCAGAATTAAATCGAAACGCTGTTGACGCCAAAGTTCCAGCGCATCACGTCCTGAGTTGGCAGTTTTCACTTGATGTCCTTCCAACTCCAACAGGCCGGTCGCTACTTCCTGATTAACCGGGCTATCGTCGGCCACCAAAATATGCAGTGCCGGCATAGTGGCGGGTTGAACTTCCGAGTTGGGTTGAACCGTTAATTCATTTCCCGCAGTCATCGCCGCTTTCACCGCGATTTCTAATTCCTGCATTTTGACGGGCTTTGTCACGCAATGTTCGATTCCCAATTCCTGGCAGCGTTGAGTCAGATCGAAGCGGCCCGCCGGCGCCGCAATGCCGACGATTGGTACCGCAGCGTGAAGTTGGTGTTGTAGCATTTCCACGTGGTCGAGTTCCGCCGGCTCCGCCGCCGAAATGTCGACAATCAATATATCGGCCAGCGATTTGCCCTCGGCATCGCCTTGGCACTTCGAAACTACGTCGTCCGACGGGTCTACGACGTCAATCTCTAGATCCCAGTTTTTCAACATCGCAGCGTAGGCTTCCCGTGCATGGATGTTTCGGCTGATTAGCACAGCGCGGCGTGGAATTGGGGTCTTGCAAATGGGTAACACGGACTCAAGTGGCTGTGTCTCCACTGGCTCTGCCGCCGGGGATGCAATTGCCGCCAAATGTAATGGGACGACAAATTGAAATCCGCTGCCTTCCCCCAGGCGGCTTTCTACCCAAATGCGTCCTCCCATCAGCGAGACCAACTGCGATGAAATCGAGAGTCCCAAACCTGTGCCGCCGAACCGGCGCGTCATGGAGCTGTCGCTTTGCCGGAAAGCCTCGAAAATACTTTGCTGATTTTCCGGCGAAATACCAATGCCGGTATCCTGCACGGAAAAATGCAGAACACATTGGTCGTTGGCTTTCTCGCGGCAATCCACCCGCACGTAAATTTCGCCGGAGTCAGTGAATTTGATGGCGTTGCCCACCAAATTCAACACGATTTGCCGCAACCGGCTGGGGTCGCCGAGTAAATGCTTTGGGACCTCCGGCGCAACATGACAAATCAGCTCCAATCCTTTGCGCGAAGCGGGCACGGCAAATAATCGCGCGGCATCCTCGACCACGTCGCGCACCGACATAGGAATCGATTCCAGCTCCAGGCGGCCGGCTTCGATCTTCGAGAAATCGAGAATGTCGTTCAAAATGGCCAGCAGTGCGTTGGCCGAATCTTTCACCACGCTCAATTGCGAACGCTGCTGACGCGAAAGCTGCGTGTTAAGGGTCAGCTCGGTCATGCCGATCACGCCGTTCATGGGCGTGCGGATTTCGTGGCTCATGATCGCCAGGAAGCGGCTCTTGGCCTGGCTGGCGGCTTCCGCGGCCTGCTTGGCAACTGTCAATTCCTGCTGGGCCGTCAATAGCTGCTGAGTCAGCCGTTCCAGTTCCTGATTCGATTGGGCCAACTCCCGCGACCGGGCCTCCACGGCGGCGGTTCGTTCCTGCACGCGCTGCTCCAAGTTTTCGTTGAGGGTTTGCAACTGCGTAAAGCCCGCCGCATTTTCCAGGGCCGCCCCGGCGATCGTGGCGATGTAATCGGCCAACCGTTCTTCATCGGTTCCGAACAAGCCTCGCACATGTTCGTGGGTCGCGTACAAGCAGGCGACGGCTTGGCCGCGCACATACAAGGGCGTGCACAACGCGGAGCGATCAGTCCCAGAATCGGCGGTGTTGTTGCCTTTGATTCCGGTTTCTTCCACGAACGCCACCGCCCGGCGAATTCGCAAGGCGTCGATTAACTTCGATTCGTTCCAACTGCCGGGAATGCTGCCGGTAGCCGGCACCAAGGCGCGTTTTCCGTCCTGATCTACGATTTGCAACACGAGGCAATGTTCGGCGCGCAACAGCCGCAACGCGGCAATGCGCGCCTCGCCTAAAATCACCGGGGGCGATAGGGCCGAAGCAATCCGCCGTCCCCAATCGAGCACGGCATCGAAGCGATCCGCCAGCGACAAACTGGCCGGCTGAGGCGTTGGATTCGCTACATCTCGTTGCACATCGTAGATGCGTAATTCGCCCAAAATGGCTTGCGCTTCCGATTTGTGGGGTAAGGCGGCGGGATGTCCTATTTCGGCTTCTAACTCTGAGCGGGCCAACAGTGTTTGAGCAAACTCATATTGGGCTTGCTGCCGTTTGGCTACCTTCTGACTTTTTCCGAAATAGCGGAGGGCTTTGCGTGGACGGTCGCACATCGCCATGATCAGGCCCAATTCGCGGTAAGCGTGCGGCAAATCGTTTTTGCACAACCAGCGCTGACGAATTGCCCGCCGCGCAGCGGTTTCCGCGTGCTGCAACAGTTCGTGCCGACGTTGCGAAGTGAGGTGTTCCAATTTCAGCGCTTGGAGCCGCAAGACCGTGGCCAGCCAGGGCCAGTAGGGCAAAGTGTAGGCGTTGCGCACTCCCGCCGCCTCGACCACTTCCATCGCCTGCTCGATCCGTTGCTGCGCGTTGTTTAATTGACCGGCGCCCAGGAGATGCAAACCGTGAGCAAATAGCACTTGCGCCTTGCCCTGCGCATCGTGCCGCTGGCGTTCTAGTTCCGGTTCCAATATTTGTCGAGGCACAGTGCCACCGGTAGCGCGAACCCAAATATCCAGAATGATTCCGGAGGCTTGCTCGTCCCCAAGCTCGATTCCCGACTCGTAATTGGACCGCGCTTCTTCCAAAGCGCCTTGCAAATCACCCAGTCGATATAATGAGGCGGCAATTTGGTAACGCGCAATGTGCACCTGCCAATAATCGCCGGTGCGTTCCAACAGTCGAATGGCGTCGCGGCATTTTTCAATGCACTGCTGATACCGCGAGCCGGCGTACAGAACGACGCCGTAATAATGCAGCGACTGTCCCTGACCGGACCAATCGCCAAACGTCCGACGAATATCCAGTGATTTTTGCGCATAGGCCCGCGCCCGGCTCAGGTAGCCGACCAGGGTCAAGCCCGGAGCATGTTCAGCATATGCCTGAGCAAGTTCCAGCGTGGGCAAAAAGCGTTCCGCAAAATTCAGGTTCCGCAAATGGGCCCACATTACGTGCAGCAAGCTGCGGCAATACCAGCAACCGTGAGCCAAATTGCTGAGCAATCGAAGCATGAGCTGCTCTTCCTCATCCGGCAAGCGCTTAAAACGATGCACGAACAGTCGCGGAAAGCACGTATGCAAAATTTGGACCACGGCTTCCTTAAGCGTCAGCAACAGCAACACGGGCCAACGGCTGGGGACATATCTTCCCAACGAACTAAGCGCACGTTGGTAATTTTGAATGGCCCGTTCCATGTCGCCGCGTTTGAAGGCCAATTCGCCCAGTTTTCCAAGCACCTGGGCTTCGTCCCAAGAGTCGTTGGCGGCAATCGCGGCGGCTTGAAGTTTTTCGCCCGCTTGGTCGTAACGACCGCGAAGCATGAGCACCTCGCCGAGCTTTTCCAAGGCTTGATAGCGGACCGCGGCAATCGCTCCGGACGAGCCACGTTCGGCAATACGGTATTGCTGCTCGGCGATTTCCAAGGCGTATTGCGCGCGCGATTGTTCGGCCGCCTGCAAGGCATAAGGCAAAGCCGAGCGAGAATCGCCGGCGGCATCGAAGTGATAGGCGATTTCCGCGCTGCGGGTGGGTGCGTGCTGTTGCAGGTATTTTGCCGCCCGACCGTGGAGGCTTTGCAATTGCGATTCTTCCTGCGAATCGAGCAAAGCGGATCGAATTTTATCATGCACGAATACGCAGTGCGAACCGTCCGGTCGCAGCCATATCAAACGCCGTTGACGTGCGACATCTAGGGCCGCAATCGCCTGGGCGGGAGTCTGCTCCGTTAACTCGGTAGCGACGTTTAACTCAAATTCCTTGCCCAACACCGCTCCGTAGGAAAGAAAGCGCAACGTGTCCGGCGGCAATAGATTTAACCGCCGAGCCAAAAAAGCAGCCGCCTGGCGTGAAGATTGCACTTCGTCCACTTGCTGTGCGTCGACTCGCCAACCCGTTGTTTCGTGTTGAAGCGTGCCCGACTCCACCAATCCGCGCAATACAGCCGAGGCCATGAAAGGACTGCCCTCAGCCAATCGGGTGACGGCGTCGATCACAGCGGCGGGGAGTGGACCGGCCATGGATTCCACAAGTTGTTTGATTTCGCCCGTTTCAAACGGCGACAGGCGCAAATGCAGAGCGGGGTTGGTACGCCGCAAAGGATGATGCTCATCGGTTTCCTCCGACCGAAATGCAGCTAACAGCAACACCGGACGATGGCCCTCTTCCGTTTCGGCCTGGGCCTGCCAGCGGCGAATTAAACGGTATGTAAGCTCGTCCGCCCATTGGCAATCGTCGAGCACCAACAGAACGGGCCGCTCCGGCGTACCCAAGGCATTGAGGAAACTGGTTAAAGCGTGGAGTGTACGGACTTCGCCCGCTTCCTCAGGAGCGGAGGCAAAGGCCGCCGTCGAGCCAAATGCATCTGCCAAGCCCGGAAGCGCGGCAGCGACGACCGGCGCTTCATCGCCTAATCGTTCTCGAACTACGGGGGCAAGCTCCGGATTGGATTCCACGGCCGAGAGAAAACCTTCGACGACGCCTTGCAGCAACGAAAACGGCAAGCGCGCGACATCGTTTGTCCCCTGGCCCCACAACACCCAAAAGCCGCGTGATGTCGCCCGGTGCGTGGTTTCAGTCAACAAACGTGTTTTTCCACCGCCTGATTCTCCTTCCAACAAAATCAAACCGGCCTGACCACCCTCGGTGCGCTGCATTTGTTCGTCCAAAGCCGCCAGTTCCGTGGCCCGCGCCACAAACGCGGGCTCTGCCAGCGTATGACGGACGTCACAGGCTCCGATGACCAGGGCCGGTTCCGCTTCTCCGCGCTCCATCGCCATGGCGATGGCCTGCAAATCGCTCACCACCGCCAGGGCCGATTGGTAACGATCGCGCGGATCTTTTCGAAGCAATCTCTGCACGACTTCGTCCAAGGCGCGCGGCACGGCAATTCCCAAGCTGCGCAACTCGGGGACGCTGGCGGTCATGTGCTCGTATAAAATCGCGCCGAGTGTATTGCCGGTGAACGGCGGCCGTCCGGCGAGGCAGTGGAACAACGTTACTCCGGCGGAATACAAATCGGACGCTTCGGTGACATCTTGATCCAACGAACCGGCTTGCTCCGGAGAAAGATACCAGGCCGCTTCGAGCGATGGATCGTGTGCCGCCCCTTCGTCCGAACGCAACGCCGGAGCGGGATCGAAATCGACCAGCGTGGCTTTTGTCAACGAAGGAGCTGCGGGAACCATGACGTTGCTGGGCCGCACTCCACGATGCAACAGCCGATGTTGATGCATATCGCGAAGGGCGGAGAACAAGGCCTGGCCCACCGCCAGTGCTTCCGCTACCGTCAATCGGCGTATGCCCAGACACTTTCGCAACGAAATGCCTGGCACGCGCTGGTAAACCAGCAGCAGTTCGTTTTGCTCGCGGCCAACATAGACCACCGACCCCATCCAGGGACTTTGCAGGCGTTGGAGATGCGCGGCCTCATGTTCCAACCGCATCAAAGAACCTGGATGAACCGCATCGACCGGAATGATTTTGACAATCACCTCGCTGCCGTCGTCGATGCTGCGGCCGGCATGCGTGCGAATGCGATGAGCTTCGCTTAAACATTCGCGCAGCTGAAACCGGGAACCTACGATCCGCGGTTCGGCATTTCGCTGCGGTTGGTCGATTGTGTTTTCTCTCGCGCTAGTCACACGATATTCCCAGAGCTACGTCTCGACAGGGCAGGAAGGAGCAATGGTGAAATCGAGTGCGCAGCAGACTTCATTGCACCTGATGCCGTGCGTGCAGAAAGGCCGTAAACCTGATAACACCTGTACAAACGTAGCTTGGTGCAGAACGGCTGGTCGTGCGTTCCGGGCTTGTTTTGCACAGCAAACATCTGCATTTCCGGTCCTAGCCCAGGAACGGTGAAGCGGCGGCGTGACGGTCAGAACACGGATGAAAAATTTACACGTCAGGGCGAAAAACCCACGCGAATTTTCTTTACAATGCGGCCCCTTGTCGACTTGACCCGCGCGTTCTCGTGCAGCGCGGTTCGCCCATCGATCGCAAAACAGCATTCAGGCCGCCACTTTTTTTGCGGGTCTCCGCAATTGAGCGCCGAAAACGATCAGCCCGGTCATGCAAAGTTTACGCGAACGCTACAGACTGAACATTTGTGGAAAATAATTTTCCGTTTCGGAAAAACACCAGCGGCGTTTGCTTGCATCATGTGCCTCGATTTTGGATAACCGATTGCAGGGCTCGCAGGGCTTGTACTTTTCTAACCGGCTCCAGCGAACCAAGGACCTGTACCACGTTTCGGGGCTATGCCCATTCGACGGCATGCCCCGTTTGTACCCATTTTTCTGCCCAATTGGTGATGCCATGGATTCAAAAATCGGCGCCTTTTTTTCTGATCATGTTTCACAGTTTACCCAAGAGTTGGAGGCCTTTGATCGTCAAATCGATTCCGAGGCTTTACCGCACTCTGATCAAATCGTCGAAGATTTGACGAACTGCATCAACCGTTCGTTGGCGGTCTGCGCAGAGTTTGAAAAGCAATTCTCAACGGAAGATCCGCTATTACTGAAGGACGTGCAGCGGCGTTATCGAGAAGCCATTTGGCCCTGGTTCGGCAAAAGCTGGTGCATGCAACGGGCCTTAACCAAGCCGCGCGGCTATCCCGGCGACGCCGTGCTTCTGACGGCGATTTATGACGGGGTGGCGAAGTCTCGCGGCCTAGGTGGGTATTTGGATCGCTACTTTTTGAACACCACGTTGGGTCGGGCGGTGCCGGCCCGAATGTGGGAAGCACGCCGTTTTCTGATGGAAGAATTGGAGCGCCGGCGCGGCCGGGTTGACGTGATGAACGTGGCTTGCGGATCGTGCCGCGAATATCTGGGCGGGTTCGAACCTTCCGTCGAGCGTGAAACCACGTTCACGTGCATCGACAACGATCCGGAAACGCTGGAGTTCGCCAAATCGAAAACGCAAGTGGCACTGACCAAAAGCGGCATTACGAGTAAATTTGTGCGATACAATGCCTTGCGGATGGTGGCCTCCGCGTCAAATATCCGGCGTTTCGGCCGCAGCGATGTAATTTACAGCGTGGGATTGTGCGATTACATTCCCGATGAATACCTGATTCCACTTTTGACCGGTTGGCGCGAAACGCTCAATCCCGGCGGCGTAGTGTATGTCGCGTTCAAAGACACGAAGCTTTATGATAAAACCGAATACCAATGGCTGGCCGATTGGTATTTCTTCCAGCGCACAACGGAAGAATGCCGGCAATTGTTTGTCTTGGCCGGTTACGACATGAGCGGCGTGACCGTGACTCGCGACCCCATCGGCGTAATCATCAACTTTATTTGCCGCGACAAAGCTCCCGTTGCTGTGCGCATCGACCCTGCCCAAGAGCAACCGACGGCACAGCATGTTGATCCGGTGGCCAATTCGGAAAACGCCATCGTGGCGCCGAGCCAAGGCCATAGCGCGCCGCAGAGTTGACAACCGGCGATTTAATACCGCCGAATGAAATCCAGCACGATGGCGTCGATTTGGCCGTTGCTCGTGCTGCCGTTGAAACCGTTGTTGACTTCAAAAGCGCTATTGCTTCCATGCAATTGCGGCGAAAACTCGTGGGCGTAGCCCACGTCGACGTCCCAGCAGTTCCACTTCCAGCCCAAGCCAATCGTCACGGCATCCTCAAACGTGGCCTGAATAAATGGCGTTAGGGTGTCATCGGGAATTGGGTTGGGATGATAAACGTATCCCAAACGAAACGTCATGCCGTTGGCGAGTTGCTGTTCATAGCCCACTCGCACCGACACGCTATCGCGCCAGTCGAGCGGGAACCCCTCCGTAATGCTCGGGGCCAGCGCTTTGAACTCCGGATTCAACGGATCGTGCAAATTCAACGTGAACTGGTCGAACGAGTTTTGCCAATCATACCAAATCACGTCGGCGGCAATGACGCGGCATGGACTCAATTGATGCCGAATGCCAATGCCGACCGACTGTGGCCACTCCATGTGGAGATTAGAATCGTAATGCGAGGCTGCTCCGCCCAATGCCGGCACGACAACGCTGGCATCGCCGCGCAATGTAAATGGAGAAGGGCTTTGATAACACACGCCCAACGTCGTGTCGTCCGACCATTGGTATTGCACGCCGGCCGACCAAAGCAGGTCGACGCCTGCTCCGTGGGTATCGAGCACAATCGGCGTATTCAGGCTTTGCGCAAAGTAAGGGCCTTTCAATTCGGCGTAACTGTAACCCATGCCTAATGTGGCCCCGACCGACAAGCGATCGGTCACGCGGCAAGCCAAAGCTGGCAAGATCTTGACTAATGCGCCGAACGATTCGTATTCATAGTCGCCCGGTGGCAAAGTAACCGGGCCTTCCATGTTGTACTTTTCGCTGAACCCCGCCGGCGTGAACAATCCGATTCCGTAGGCCCACACGCCGTCGTCGGACTTTCGAATCATGCTGACTTGGGGCACCGGAGTGAACGTGGTGCTGGCTGCTCCGCCCGGGTTTTGAGAATTGGTGAATTGATTGCTGACAATCAGCGCGTCGCCGCCGATGTCGACCATTTCCTGGCCATCGATGTTCACCATCGCCGCCGGATCGTCAAATATGATGCCGCCGTTGTCGGCAAATCCCAAATTCGTGCCGCCGCGCGACAACGACCGAGGCGAAACGCCGTCCAGCATCACACCGTCAGCCCAGGCTGTTGCAGCCGTGATCAACCCAGTGCAGAGCGCGATCGCAAACGCCCATTTTCGAAACATCGCGGGCAATCCTTTGCCGAAGGAACAAGGTGTACAAGCCAAGGTTTATGCTGTCCGGATGAATGCCACTGCGTGGCGCTGCATACCGGCTATATCCTTTCCAATCGGCACGCTTTATCCCCCCGACGTTAATCTGGCCGGAAGAATGGGGCCGGTTCATGGAGGCAGCACTACGGTAGTGCTGTTTAGGCAAGCTGTACGGTCAATCCGTCGATACTGGCCGACATCGGCAATAGGGCAAAACCCAGGACTGCCAAGACGTGCGAATTCGGCTCGGTCACCTTCTTCGGACTTTCTTATTACACGCCGACGGGCAGATTGCTGTCGTGCGCAGGGGCGGCGTTATTGTTGTCCGTAAGCCCTAAATCGACCTGCGATACAAGAGCCGAGTTGTCGCGAAGGGTCATTGGAGCACTGTCCCGAAAGCGATTTGCCACCGCGATGAAATCTTTTTCGCAATTCAAAAAAGCTTGCACCACGTCAGGATCAAACTGCCGCCCCGATTCCTGTGCGATGGTGTCGCGGGCCGTATCGTGGCTGAACGCCTCTTTGTACACCCGTTTGCTGCGCAGTGCGTCGTACACGTCGGCCAGGGCGACAATGCGGCCGCACAACGGAATTTGCTCGCCACGCAGTTGATTTGGATAACCGTGACCGTTGTAGTGTTCGTGGTGTGTCAGAGCAATATCTTGCGCCATGACCAGGAACTGCGCCGTGGAACGGCCTTCCGCCACTGCTCTCAACGTCTCTCCACCCAACACACTGTGCTGCTTCATCAATTCGAATTCCTCGGGCGATAGGCGGCCTGGCTTAAGCAACACCGAATCGGGCACGCCCACCTTGCCAATATCGTGCAGAGGACTGGTTAAATAAATCAGTTGCACGTAATCACCGTCGATCACATGGGCGTACTTGGGCCAATGCGAAAGCTCTTCGGCAAGAATCCGGCTGTACTCGCGCATGCGCTCCAGGTGTGCTCCGGTATCTTTGTCGCGGAATTCGGCCAGTTTGGCCATGGCGAAGATCACTAAATCGCGGCTTTCCAGCGCCAAAATGCGCTCGCCGGTGCGTAGCCGCATTCGCAATTCTTGGGGATGGAAGGGTTTGGTTAAAAAATCGTCGGCGCCGGCATTCAGACCGCACACGACGTTTTCCACTCCGCTGCGCGAAGTCAGCAAAATGACGTAAATGTACCCGCTCCATTGGCGCTTGCGAATCTCGCGGCACAACTCCAGGCCGCTCATCTTGGGCATTTGCCAGTCGGAAATCACCAGATGAAATTGCCCGGTACGAATCAGGTCGAACGCTTCTTGCCCGTCCGATGCGCCGACCACGTCGTAGCCAAACTGGCGCAAATCTTCCACGATGATTTCGGAAGTCACCGGATCGTCGTCGACCACTAAAACTCGCATGTCAAAACCGGGGAAATTTGAACCTTAAATCGTAAAGGGGTAAGTAGTGAGGATCTGAGTGGAGATTATGCGTCTACGCGCGCTGCTTCATCCCTTCAATGGTTTTCAATAATTGTGTTCGATCGCATCGCATGCGCTCCAAATCGCGCGGCAGTTCCGCCAGTTGCATGTCCAACGCGCGTTGCTCAGCACGGAAGGCATTTTCATACAGATTTCGGGCCGCTACGCTGCCGGCCGTGCCTTTGATGCGATGCGCCACTTGGGCCGCCTGGGTTGCGTCTCGGGTCTGAATGGCACGCTCCAACTCTGCCAAATCGGTATCGAGTTGCTTGGTGAATTTGGCCAGTACGCGTTCCACCAACGCCAAGTTTCCAAGGCAGCGTTCTTTGAGCGCCTCCAGATCCAGGGCGAATGGATCGATTTCCTCCGAACAGTGTTCCATAGATCAACTCTTTCTGACGGTAGCCGGACGGCAATGTTCCACTTTGAACTGTAGGTTCCCTCGATTCCCAGTCAAAAGCTCCGGCGCTAATTTGCGACCCCCGCTGGATACGGTATGATTGGTACAAAACTCCCATATTGCATGGGCGTTGCGGCCATTTCCTGCGATACAACCGCCTGTGTGATTCACTGATGCGATACTTATATATATGGTGCGGCCGAGCCGGCCTGTTCCTGGCGCTCGCTTGGACAAATGGAAGGTCATTGGCGGCTGATGATGCAGTTCCGCCTCAAACGCAGGCGCCAGCCGTTCGAACGGTTCATATTCAGGTGGACGCCAATCGGCCAAAGGGAACGTGGGACCCCATTTGGCGTTTCTTC
>DATJYL010000224.1 GCA_035499655.1 Pirellulales bacterium | reverse complement strand
GAGCAGTTGACCGGTTTGCAGGAAGAGATTCATGAGGAAGAGAGACAACGCGAACGACGAGAGGCCGAATTGAACGACGTCCGGCTGGCACTGAAGCTGCCGTCGCGGGTGATCGTGTTAAACGATGCCTCCGTGCCAGACGCACCGAGTGAGGCGTTTCGAATTGTGGTGACGGTTTTCGCGGGCTTCCTGGGTTTGCTGTTGGGCTCCGGAACCGTGGTGGCCATGGAATACCAAGCCCACCGTTTGAATACGACCGGCGAACTTGCCAGCAATACAGGCCTGCGCGTGTTGGGAACCGTGCCCAATTTGGAGGCGCTATCGCGGACGAAGGGATTGAACGGATCCGCTGCCTTGCAAGGAATTTTAGCCGAATCGGTCGACAGCATCCGCACGATGTTATTACGGCAATCGCGGGACGACGCGCCGCACGTGATTATGGTGACCAGTGCCGGCGACCGTGAGGGTAAAACGACGGTCGCCTCGCATCTAGCGGCCAGCTTGGCGCGATCGGGCCGCCGCACGCTGCTGGTGGACGGCGACCTGCGGGCGCCCACCGTACATGCCATGTTTAGCGCCTCGCTGGAGCCCGGCCTAAGCGAAATTTTGCGTGGCGAAGTCGACCTGGAAGGGGCAATTCAGCCCACGCCTGTCGACGGCCTGATGCTGATTGCAGCCGGAGCGTGCGATTACCAGGCGATCGCTTCGTTGTCGAAAGATTTGTCGAAGGATACGTTCAACAAGGCACGGGAACAATTTGATTTTATTGTCATCGACGCCGCGCCCGTTCTGACTTATGCGGATACCCTGTTGCTGGGGGCGCATGCGGATGCCGCCATCTTGAGCGTGCGGCGCGACGTAAGCCAATTGCAAAAAGTTTACGAGGCGCGAGAGCGCATGGAATCGGTGGGGATCAGAGTTTTAGGAGCGGTGGTGAATGGCATCACGGAAACCAGCCGGCGACCGGCCTATGCCTTGCCGTCGCCAACCTAGTTTTCGTGCTGGCAGGCAACGCGTCGTTGTGCGCCGCTGGCAACGTTTTTTTGTATTTCAGTTGGGTTTATAGTCTTTCAGTTGGAATTTATCTTATGGAACTGCTGGCAAACTATTGGAGCTTTATCATTCCCGCCGTGGTTTGTCTGGGGCTGCTCGTCGTTCATTTTTATGTGCAGGGCACCGGCAAGTTGCTGATCCGATTGGCGATTGTCAGCATCGTGCTACTGGCAGCGCATTCGTACTTGCAAGGAAAGTGGACGGAGCGATGGAATCATCGATCCGTTTCAGAAGAGCAAAAACTCTATGCGGAGCGATTGAACCACGTTCCCACGTCCTTTGGAAATTGGGACAGCGTCGATTCGCCCATTGACGAACGCTCCAAAGAGGCCTCGGGGGCGGTGAATACTTTTTCTCGGCGATATGTGAACCGAACCGATCCGGACAAAGCGGTTGAGATCTATATTGTTTGCGGCCATCCCAAGGACATTACGCAACATACCCCCGACCAGTGCTACGTGTTAAGCGGCTTTGAAGAAGCGGAAGATGAGCAATCGTACACGATTGATTCCGGAGAGAATGGTAAAACGTCAGCCGATTTCACCACCACCCGATTTCGCAAGGGCCTTTCGTTCAATCCACAAGATCTACGCATCTTCTGGAGCTTCGGTCATGACGGTAAATGGGAAGCCCCGCGCGTTCCAAAGTATTCTTTGATGCATTATCCGGCGTTGTACAAGATTTATGCCAACACGGACTTGCATGGGTCGACGCACATCAGTCCGGTGGACAGCGCCGCCGTCCCGTTCTTGCGGGAATTCATGCCGATTTTGAATTCGGTTTTGTTCCCGCCGGATGAAAAATCAGGTAACAGCGCAGCCCCGAGCGAATCGGCTGCTTCCAATGGTGAGGCGCAAACCACGCCCGCTGCCGCTCAGACCGCCCCGGCAGCGGAAGCCCATTCCAGTCCGCCGGCAGCCGACGACGAAAAACCGTCGGGCAAATAGTTCGGTATTGCGGAGCGGTTCGCCACGGCGGGCGCTATTAGGAATGCGGGAAACAGGACTTGAACCTGCACGGTATTGCTACCACTAGGCCCTCAACCTAGCGCGTCTGCCAATTCCGCCATTCCCGCAGATGGGAGAATTCTAGCTCAGCAGACGCTGTACGACCAGGATGCTGCGGTCCTGCGGCCTGGAGCGATTCTCCTCGTCCCGGCCCTCTGCCAAAGGAAAAGAGACATCGTTTGGTGCGGGAAGCGCGTCGTGCACCAGATCGATCATCCGCTGCGGCGGCGCGGCCAATTCCTTGAGCAACAGCCGCGAAAGAGCGGCATCGTCGAGGGGGCGACCACGGGCATCGGCAGTTTCCATGATTCCGCGATTGCAGACGACCAGCGACTGGCCGGGGGACAAAATCAACGGCTTTTTTCGCTCCGTTTGGATGACCGGCGTCAGGCCCAGCGGCTCGCTGGGCTTCACCAGGGAGGCCCAACCGTCGGGCTTAAGCCACAAAGCATTGGGTCGACCGGCGGCGGTGAAGTGGCAGCGGCCGTCCGCTAGATTCAGCTGTCCCATCCAGAGCCCGGCCCACCAATTGCCGGCCGAGCTTTCCCAGAGGATGCGATTGGCGCGGCGGAGCAGCTCGTCGATGTCCAGCGGCGTATCGTCGGCTGCGCGCAAGGCTGCCCGTAGCGCCGCGGAAGCCAGCGCGGCCTCTAATCCGCCCTCGCAGGCATCGCCGAGCATGAGCAGCAGCGATTGATCGTCGAGCATGCGCCAATCGTAAAACGCGCCGCCCAAAGATTCGGACTGTTCGGTCCAGCCGCCCAGTGACCAGCCGGGCAACGGCGGCGACACCACCGGCAATTGATGCTGCTGGGTACGCCGAACGGCCTGCACTTGTTGCTGGAGTTGATGGCTGGAAGTTTTTTCCTCAATCAGGGCATAGCGTTCCAGATCGGAGGCGATTTTTCCGGCAACCACTTCGGCAATGTTCGTCTGTTCGTCGGAAAAGGGGCGCTGCGCGTCGCAGAAAAACCACAGCGTGCCCAACGGCGCCGTGGGGCTGGAAACCGGCACACACAGCGCGGCCTCTGCCGGCTCCGGAGTTCGCCAGGGGCCGACCATTTCGTCGCGGCTTTCCAAAGCCACGGCATGGCCGATCAAGGCTTCCAAATCGGCCATTTGGTTGGCCAACGGTCGAGCCTGAGCGGTAAACTTTTCCAGCGGCAAGCCCCATGCGGCCCGAAGTTTGAGCTGGGTGGTGCTGTCGTCCAGCAAATACAGCGCAGCAGACTGGCAGCCAATTCCCTGGGCGCCAGCCCGCAACGTAGCTTCCAGGCGCGAGGCCAAATGGCCTTGTTCATCGCGATGGGGTTTTACCGGAACGGCGGCGGCCAGCTCCGCTTCGCGCTCGCGCAGGGCGCGGCGGGCGGCAAATAATTCGTTCAACAATTCGCCAATCGCCCCGGCCATGCGCTCCGCGGCCTGCCAATCGGAACGCATGGATTCGTACATGGCCGAAGCGCCGCATAAATCGATCCGCAGATGTCCGGGAGATTCTCCAACGCCCGGGTTGACCGGGGCGGACCAGAGCAGATCGATATTTTCGGAAGGTTCGGGCAGGGGGATATACCGCAGGGGCCATCCGGTGGCGTCGGCGAAGGCCTGGCATAATTCGCCAACGCAGGCCAAGTCGGCCAGATCGGTCTGCAGCTTGTCGGCAGTTTCCGCGGAGCGGAGTTGCAGATACGGAGGAATGGATGGGCTCACTCGCGCACTCTTTGCACAAAGGGACCAACAATGGATTCAGTCCGTTGCCAAAGGTGCGGTTGCGGGTTTCTATCGGGGGCGTCCAAATGAGCACGATTCGGACACATCGCCACGGTCGTCACTTACCGCAAACCAGCCGGCATCCAGTGCCGTTAGGGCTTAACATCGGCAGACGCCGGCGCGGATGATAAACTTGGGGAAAAGTTACCGATTGTGCCGCAGGGAAGGCGGATGCGGAACCCAGATGGCGGTCGAGCGAAAGGTTGCTTGAGACGGCCTGGTGGAAATGGGCTGACGAAAACGGGCAGATGAAGAGACGGGCCTCATTCGTCCGATCACTCTCGAACTGCCGGCGCCGGCGCCAATTGCGGCTTCTGTTCAATCGCTTCGCCCTGGGAAGCAGCCCACCTGTGCACACCGAAAATGAGGCCCGAGAAGAATAAATCGCCCAAGAGCATGTTGCGGAGGAATGGAAAGGCGGCGACGTAACTGTCGATTTGACCGCTAAAAGTGTGCGGATACAAATCGTTGCCCGGCCAAAGCACGAAATCGGTCACCAGATAAAACAAGATCGCCGGAGTGGCGGCAAATCCAAAAATGCGCAACCAGTTGGATCGACGCTGGAGAAACCAACCCAAAACAATAGGCAGGACAAGCATCGCAATCGCAATGCCCATTTCCCAGCGGTTGTTGTATTTGGGAAGCCCCAAATTACTGAGCACGACAATGGCCAGCGGGACCAGACATGCCGCGAACCGCGGAACAAAAAAATATCCGGCAAACAGTCCCGCGGCGGTCGTAGCGGTAAAATTAGCCAGGCCGATGGAGCTCAAGTTCGACGGTTCGTTGGCCGTGGCAGCGGAAAGTTTTGGATAGCTGGCCTCGGAAATCCAACGCGTCGCGACTCCCAAGGCGACCAGCAGGCAAAACACAAGGATATTTGTCAGTAACTTGCGGATGGCCATGGACGTTGTACTCCGGCGGGATTGCAATCTGATCGATGGTTTGGATTCTACCTGTTCGGCCAATCGCTAAGCAAGCCGGAGGTAACTATCGAGGAGGGCGGGGGTCTCCGGGTTTACGTAATGGCCTGGCACGTCTATCTTGACGGTATTCCACTGGCAGGAAAATTGAACTATGCCCAACGATGCAGTGATTGTTCTTTCGTTTGCGGACCCGGACCTTGCGGTATTGACGTTGGATGACCCACAGAAAGGGGCCAACGTGCTTTCGCAGCGCGTGCTGGAAGAATTATCGGCACATTTAGACGTTCTGGAAAAGCGGCCCAATTTGGCCGGCCTAATCGTGCGGTCGGGAAAACCGGGGTCGTTCATTGCCGGGGCCGATCTGCGCGAATTCGCCGCCTCGTTCGATGTGCCCAAAAGCGATGTCACAGCCATGTGCGCGCGCGGGAGGAAGTTGTTCCAGCGGCTTTCGAATTGCCCATTCGTCACCGTGGCGGCTATCGATGGCATTTGCGTGGGGGGCGGCGCGGAGTTGGCCATTTGGTGCGATCGCCGGGTGATGGCCGATGACGCCAAAACTCAATTCGGTTTTCCGGAAGTGAAGCTCGGCTTATTTCCGGGCTGGGGCGGCACGGCTCGGTCCTCACGAATTGTGGGCTTGGCTAACGCAGTGGAACTGGTTACGAGCGGGGAAAGCATTGACGGGCGAATGGCTTACAAAATGGGGCTGGCGTCGGATGTGGCGCCGGCCAACCGCATTCAAGATGCGGCCGTGCGCTTGATCCGGGCCGAACAAACATCGAAACAATATCTCGCAGACCGTCGCCGCTGGAGTGGGCCGCCAGATATTGACGAGACCGAACTGGGCTTTCTGGGCGCCACGGCGTATGGATACATCCAACAGCAAACCAAAGGGCATTATCCGGCGCCCTTGGCGGCGCTGGAAGTCATGTTGGGCGCCGCAACGGTGGATATCGATTCGGCCTGCAATGCCGAAGCCGAAGGAATGGCCGCGCTGTTTGGCTCGCCGGTGAACCGCGCGCTGATCAACGTATTTTTCCTGTCCGATCGCAGCAAGAAAGATACCGGCGTAAATCGGCCCGATGTGGTTCCGCGGCCCATTCAATCGACGGCGGTGGTTGGCGCGGGCATCATGGGACAGGGAATTGCGGCGACCAATTTGAAACGCGATTTGCCCGTGACTATTGCCGACGCGGCGCCCAAGGCACTCGCCGCTGGTGCACATAGAATTCTGGAAGATGTTTCCTACAACAAGCAAACCAAGGGGCCCGATCCGCAGCGTGCTATCAAATACGCCGCGCTCCTCAAAGCCACAACCACAGACGCTGAATTTGCCAACTGCGATTTGGTGATTGAGGCGATTGTGGAAAACCCGGAAGTAAAGCGGCAGTTGTACGCACGCCTGGAACCGCTGTTGCGCGAAGATGCCATCTTGGCTTCGAATACTTCGACGATTCCCATCACCCGGTTGGCGGAAGGGCTGAAACGGCCGGAGCGATTTTGCGGAATTCATTTTTTTAACCCGGTGCGAAAAATGCCGCTGGTGGAAGTCATTCGCGGCCGGCAAACCAGCGATGAAACCATCGTCACGGCGGTGGCCTACGCCAAGTCGATCGGAAAATCGCCGATTGTGGTCCGGGATGGACCCGGGTTTTTGGTGAACCGCATGCTGCTGCCGTACCTGAACGAATCGATCGAGTTGCTGCTGGATGGCGTGGAGATTTCCGCCATCGACCGGGCCGCTAGAAACTTCGGCATGCCGATGGGGCCGATTACCTTGTTCGATATGGTGGGACTCGATACGGCTTTTTACGCCGGCCGCGTCATGTACGATGCCTTTCCGGAACGGATTATCGTGTCGCCGGTGGTGCCGGCCCTGATCAAAGCGGGCCGGTTAGGGCAAAAATCGGGGGCTGGGTTCTTCAAATACACGGCTGGAAATGAGCGGGGCGTAGCAGATCCGGCGGTGAAAACGCTGCTGGAGCCGATGATTCGCGACCATCAAAAACTTAGCGACGAGCAAATTGCCGCCCGACTGTTCCTGCCGATGCTGCTGGAGGCCACACGCTTGCTGACGGATAAAATGGTACGAGACGTTCGCGATGTAGACCTGGGTTTGATTTATGGCCTAGGCTTCCCCCCCTTCAAAGGCGGCTTGCTGTTTTGGGCCGACGCTCTGGGAGCGGCAAAGATATTGGAAATGCTGAAACCGTTGGAAGCGATTGGTGATCGCTGGAAACCGACGCCAATGCTCATAGAAATGGCCAAAACCGGAAAGAAGTTTTATGGCTAATTCGTTGCAGCGCCCTGTGATTGTGGCCGCCGTGCGCACGCCGATTGGCCGTTCGCACAAGGAAAAAGGCGTGTTCCGCGATGTGCGGTCTGACGATCTGGCCGTGGCCGCGGTTCGGGGGCTTGTCGAGCGCAGCGGAATTAACCCGGCGGAAATTGAAGATGTTGTCCTGGGCAATACGCAACAGCAGGGGGAACAAGGACTCAATGTCGCTCGCACGGTGGCACTGATGGCTGGGTTGCCGATGCACTGCGGCGGAGCCACCATTAACCGACTTTGCGGTTCCAGCTTACAGGCGCTAAATCAGGCGGCACATGCAATCGTGGCCGGCGCGGAAGATGTGCAAATTGTCGGCGGGCTGGAACACATGCAACACATTCCCATGGATGCAGGAATCGATTTGAACCCCAAGCTGTTCGAGCGGACCAGCAAAGGCGCGCTGCTGATGGGCGTGACGGCGGAGTTTCTCGCCCAAACGGAAGGAATATCTCGGGAAGAACAGGACGCCTTTGCGCTACGCAGCCATCAACGGGCCGCCGCAGCTACCGCCGGGGGAAAATTCAAGCCGGAGATGGTGCCGACTTACGGCCGTGATGAGGCGGGCCATCGCATTTTGGTGGAAACCGATCAGTGCATTCGCCCCGATGCCAGCATGGAATCGCTGGCCGCATTGAAGCCCGCTTTCATGCCGGGCATGGGAACCGTGACCGCGGGGAACAGCTCGCCGTTGAACGACGGCGCGGCGGCGCTGCTGGTAATGTCGGAAGAAAAAGCCAAATCGTTGGGATTGAAGCCATTAGTGCGAATTGTGTCGACCGCGGTGGTCGGCGTAGATCCTTCGGTCATGGGCACCGGTCCTGTGCCTGCCACGAAAAAGGCATTGGAAAGGGCCGGGATGAAGCTTTCCGACATCGATTTGATCGAGTTGAACGAGGCGTTTGCCGCGCAAGCGCTGGCCTGCATTCGGATGCTGAAATTGGACGAGGAAAAAACCAACGTTCGCGGCGGGGCGATTGCCATTGGCCATCCGCTGGGCGCTAGCGGTGCGCGAATTACGGCGACTTTAGTTCACACGATGCTCGATTCCGGAGCCGCCACCGGCCTGGCCACCATGTGCATTGGTGTGGGTCAGGGTATTGCCACGATTTTTGAGCGGTTGTGACTGGCGTGAAGCGGAGCCTGATTCATTCACAAATTCTGCCGATGGGCTCTCAACCGACCACCCTTGTCAAATTGTTTTGCGACTGTGTGGCCCGCAGCGGCGACAGAACAGCCTTGCATGTGCCTTCAGGCAAGGATGCGGCATTTAGCAGTCTCACGTGGAATGAACTGGGACACGAAGTACGCCGCTTGGCGGCTGGGCTGCGGCGGGCCGGCGTGCAGCCGGGCGATCGGGTTTCGCAGGTTTCGGAAAACCGGTACGAGTGGGCCTTGGTCGATCTGGCGGTGCATTTGGCGCGAGGCGTTCACGTGGCGCTGCACGCATCGTTGTCGGGAGCGCAAATCGCGTGGCAAATTGCCGATAGCGGGGCGCGCATGGTGCTGCTTTCCACCGCCGAGCAAGCACACAAGCTAGCCGCCGATGGCGTCACCCTGCCGCGCGGCCTGCACTTCTACTGCTACGAATTGACCGAGGCCGAAATTGCCGGTCAGCCTGTTTTGCCGTTCACCGAGTTATTCGCCGCAGTGGGCAAAAACGCCGCGGACTCCATGGTGCAGGAATCGTTGTCACGAACAGAGGCAACGGATTTAGCAACAATTTTGTATACCTCCGGCACCACAGGCGAAGCCAAAGGCGTGATGCTCAGCCATGGAAATCTAACCAGCAATGCGGCGGGCTGCTGCGCCGCCTTCGAGACAACCGCGAAAGATATTCGCCTGAGTTGGCTTCCCCTTTCGCACATTTTTGCCCGCACCTGCGATTTGTACACGTGGCTAACGCGTGGGTCTGAGTTAGCCGTGGTGCAAAATCGGGAGCAAATTATCGCGCATTGCGCGGTGGTGCGGCCGACGCTCATCAACGGTGTCCCCTATTTTTTTGAGCGGTTGCAGCGGCGCCTTTCGGAGGCGGGAAAAATTGGACCGATTGCAACGGGCGGCCCGACGCATTTGCAGCAGGCTTTGGGGGGAAATATCCGGGCTTGCTGCAGCGGCGGTGCGGCGCTGCCGGATCATGTGGCCGATTTTTTTTGGCAACAGGGAGTGCCGTTGGTGCAAGGCTACGGATTGACTGAATCGTCCCCCGTGATTGCCACGGCGACTCCGGATCACAACAAAGTGGGAACCGTCGGTCGGGCGATTCAAGATGTGGAGATTCAAATTGCCGCTGACGGCGAAATTCTCACACGCGGGCCGCACGTGATGCTGGGCTACTGGCGGCGGCCGGAGGACACCGCCGTCGCCATTGAGAACGGCTGGCTGCACACGGGCGACTTGGGCCAGCTTGATGCCGACGGATACTTGCGCATCACGGGCAGGAAAAAAGAATTGATTGTCACGGCAGGGGGGAAGAACATTGCGCCGGTTTATTTGGAAAGCCTGCTCCTGCAAGAGCCGCTGATTTTGCAAGCAATTATCATTGGCGAGGGGCGAAAATATCTGACGGCGCTGATTGTGCCGAATCCTGACACGCTGCGGGCGGAAATCGTTGCGCGGAAAATTCCCGTGCGATCAGCGGCCGAGGCGCTGGTGCATCCGGCGGTGTTGGAACTGTATCGAAAACAAATTAACCAGCGACTGTCCGATGCGGCAAAGTGCGAACAAATTCAGCGGTTTACGCTGCTGGGGCGCGGCTTCAGCGTCGAACAGGAGGAGCTTACCCCCACGCTGAAGTTGCGCCGCGGCATTGTGCAGCAGCATTTTGCCAAGGAAATCGAAGCCCTATATGCCGATTGATTTGCCCGCCACTGAACCGCGGTGCTGCCAGTGTGTCTGAGAATAAAATGTCGGCTATGTTCAAGTTTCTTCTAGGACACCCCGCGGGCAAACTTTGAATTGATGAAGCTTACCGATTCTAACGCCGGCGACTCACCAGCTTCCGCTGGGGCGCTTTCCGATTCGGGCGCATCTGCCCGGCACGATCCGTATGCCGCATTGCGCGTGCCGGCCTTTCGGCGATACATGGCCGGCAATTTTTTGGCGATCTTGGGATTACAAATGCAATCGGCGGCCATCGGCCTGGAGTTGTATCGCCGAACGAAAGCCCCCATTGCTTTGTCACTGGTCGGTTTGGTGCAAGTGTTGCCGGTGTTGGGTTTGGCGATTTTTGCCGGGCATGTCGCCGATCGATTCAACCGTAAGCGGGTAATTATGACCGCCGTGTTGGTCATCTCGAGCTGTTCGGCGGGTTTGGCAAGTTTTTCAGCGGCGCAGGCGCCGGTGGCATGGATGTACGGTTGTTTGTTTCTGGCGGGGGTAGCCCGGGCGTTCCAGCAGCCGGCCAAGGCATCGATGTTGCCGCACTTGGTGCGACGGCGTGATTTTCCGAACGCCGTGACGTGGAATTCTGCGGCATTTCAGTTGGCCTCGGTTCTGGGCCCGGCGGCGGCGGGGATTGCGATTGCCGTGTTCAAAGGGACAGCAATGGTCTACGTGTTCGATGCCAGCTTCGCGTTGTGTTTTTTTGGAATTCTTTCGACCATTCGCTATCATCGACGGCCCACGGCCAAGCAACCGTTTACGGCGGAAAACCTGGCAGTGGGAATTCGCTTTGTGTGGCGCACCAAGGTGATTTTGGCGGCCAGCAGCTTGGATATGTTCGGCGTCCTGTTCGGGGCGGCGGTGGCGCTGGTGCCGATTTATGCCGACGAAATTTTGAAAGTGGGGAATATAGGTTACGGCGTGATGATGGCCGCTCCGGCGGTCGGCGCGGTGACCATGTCGTTCATTCTGTCACATTTACCCCCCATGCGGCACGCAGGCAAGACGTTGTTGTGCGCCGTCAGCGGTTTTGGCGTGGCGACCATCGTGTTTGGTTTTTCGCGGTGGTATCCCTTGTCGTTGGCCATGCTGTTCATGACCGGCGCGATGGACAATATCAGCGTGGTAGTGCGGCAATCGCTGATTCAATTGCTCACGCCCGACGAAATGCGGGGGCGCGTCTCGGCCATCAACGGCATGTTCATTTCGATTTCGAACGAAGTGGGCGATATTGAATCGGGAACGGTGGCACAAGCGTTTCAGTCGGCGCGATTTTCCACGGCCAGCTCGGCCACCATTTCGGCGGTCAGCGGTGGGGTGGGGACGCTGGCGGTCGTGGCGGCCATCGCCTGGCTGTTTCCGCAATTGCGAAAGTACGGCCCCTTGGATGGGACGGCTGCCAGGGAAGCGCTGTCGTCTGAGGAAGCGGTAATCGCGGAAGCGTCGCAATCGGAAGCTCCTCGAACGGCAGGATAGTATAGCTGATTGCGCGGGTTTTTCTTTAGCCAACTCCAGGACACTGCCGACCGAATGAAGCGACTTACGGCCGGCCAAATATGTTGTATAATTTCACCGATTGACTTCGCGGCCCAGCAGCGGCCATACTCAGTAGTTCCTGCAGCCGGCGGCCGTGGCCATGGCAGCCGGACGCAGTCATTACCATCGGACCTTATCGAGGAGGATGCTTGCCATCGAGAAGCAAAATCGAATCAATGAACAAATCCGCGTTCCACAAGTGCGCGTGATTGGGGCAGACGGAACACAATATGGCGTGATTGCTACAGAGCAGGCCATGAGCCTGGCGCGAGAGCAAGACTTGGACTTGGTCGAGGTGGCGCCTACGGAAAAGCCGCCGGTTTGCCGAATCATGGATTTCGGTAAGTTCAAGTACTCGCAGAAGAAAAAGGCGCACAAGCAACATTCGCACCATACCAAGATTAAAGAGATTCGGGTTCGACCGAAGACCGGCGATCACGACATCGAAACCAAAGTGAACCAGGCGCGCGGATTTTTGGCGCACAAAGATAAAGTCATCATTTCTGTCGTCTTCCGTGGACGAGAATTGGCCCACATCGAGGAAGGCCACCGGGTGCTGAAGCGCGTGCTGGAATTGCTGGACGAAACCGGCAAACCCGAAGCACCGCCGTCGCAACAGGGCAAGCGGATTGTGTGCACCGTTGTACCGAAGTGACAGTGACACCGTACCGAAGTGATACGTCAGCGAGCATTTAGCAACAAACTGCGAATGGTGGTGGGCCAATTTGAACATAGCCCGACTGTGTCAGTCGGGAAAAGCGGCTGTCGGAATTTCAAATTGTCCCACCACCCTGCGAATGCTCCACTTCCCTCCCGAGCGGAAACCGGCTATCATGTCGGGTTCGTCCAGTTACGATCCAAATTGCAGGCCACCGCCATGCCGAAGATGAAAACCCACAAGGGCGTGAAAAAGCGTTTTCGCGCCACCGCCAAAGGCAAAGTGAAGCACCGCCGCGCCGGCACCAGCCACTTGAACAGCCGAATGACGCAAAAGCGCATTCGCCACTTGCGGCGCACCGGCGTGATGGAAAAGCCTGACACGCACCGCATTTTGGAAGCGCTGGCGGGAAACAGCTACTAGGAATCAATGACGATCCCGGCGCGCCGGGACGAATGACGAATGACGAATGACTAAGCCAATCGGCATTCCGAATTCCAAACGAACACAAAACAACCATGCGTACCACATCTGCCGTACCCCGTAACCGAGCCAAGAAGCGCCTCTTCCGCAAGGCAAAGGGCTTTGTCGGCGGACGCCGCCGGCTGTACCGCACCGCGACCGAAAATCTGGTCCGCAGCGGCGTGTATGCTTTCCGCGATCGCCGTCGCCGCCGCCGCGATTTGCGGGCCTTGTGGATCATTCGTGTGAATGCCGCCGTGCGGGAACGTGGACTGCGCTTCGGCGAATTCATCAACGGGTTGGGCAAAGCAAAAATCGAGTTGGATCGCAAATCGCTTTCTGAAATGGCGATTGCCGATCCGGGCGCTTTCGACGCCGTCGTCGCACTCGTCAAATCCGCACTGGGAGCCAAGTAAGCACAAGCGGATTTCAGCAAATTGTCAGCATAACCCGCAGCCAAGCCGACGACTTGTCGTCGGTTTTATTTTGCGCTTCTATGGCTGAATCGCCTGCATGGCCAGAGCTTGAAATTCGCGCCGCATGTCGCTCCCATCGGAATTTTTTAGCCCGCTGCGCTGAATCAGCATAATTAAAAACACATCTTTCTCCGGATCGATCCAGCCTTGCGTGCCATACGCCCCGCCGTGGCCAAACGTGCCCGGCGAGAGCATTTCGGTAACGCCATCCGGATGTTCAACCAAGCTGAAGCCTAATCCCCAGGCCGAACCCGGAACAAAGCCGGCTTTTAAATCGCCGGTTTGATTTTGCGTCATTTCGTGCAGCGTTTTCTCGGCAATGATGCGCTGGCCATTGAGCTGCCCGCCATTGAGCAGCGCCTGATACAACCGGGCCAAATCGGCGCCGGTGGAATACAAACCGGCAGCCGGAGCCGGGTACTTCGGCTTCAGCGTCGGGTTAGCCGCCCGATAATCGGGCAACTGGCTGGCAGGCGTCAGTTTACCGTTTTTAATGCCATAGATTTCCGCCAATCGTTGGGCTTGCTGCGGCGTGAGATAAAACGCCGTATCGTGCATTTCCAGCGGCGCGAAAAACCGCTCCTGTAAAAAATCTTCGTACGCTTGGCCCGACACGACTTCAATAATCCGCCCCAGCACGTCGATGCCGGCGGACGAATACTTCCACTGGCTGCCCGGCCCAAACTCCAGCGGCCGCTGCGAGGAAATAAGAGCCACTTCGGCCAGCGTGTGATCGCGGGTGCGCCTTAAGGCCGCCAGGCCTTCCGGGTATTCCGGCTGGCCCGCGGTGTGCGTGAGCAAATCTTTCAGCGTGATCGGACGGTCGGGCTTTTTCAGCGTCACCGTGCCAGCGTCTTTGTCGGTGGCGGCCACGACCATTTGCCCTTTGAACTCGGGCAGATATTTTTCGACCGGGTCATCGATGGAAAGCTTGCTCTCGTCGCGCAGCAGCATCAAGCCCATCGCGGTAATCGGCTTGGTCATCGACATGATGCGGAAAATGGCGTCCTTGGGCATCAGCTGGCCGGTTTCCAATGACTGCTTGCCGATGGCTTCGTGATAGACGATTCCGTCGGAAGTGCCGATGACCAGCACGGCTCCGGCAATATCCCCCTGATCGACGAAATGCTGCATGCCTGGACCGATGGCGGCCAGCTTCTCGGCATCAAACTTCGGCGGCGCGGCCATGGCACTTAGAGCGATAAACCAGGCGACGCAAATCGCGCTGCAGAAGAACCGCGGAAGAATGACAGACCGACGAGATTTTCCAGGAGCGGGCATGGTTGGGGCCTTTGTGAAAAGTGTGTGGATGTGGCAGATCCGCTGAAAATGTTGTAAAGCGTGTGACGGCCGTTGGCAAGCAACTGACAATTGAAATCGGAAGAAGTCGGATAATCGCGAAAAATTGGATGAAATCGCTTGCCCGCGGCACCGATCTATGATATGTACATTTGTATATGTCTCTGCGATATTTATTCGTCGATATGAATTCGTTCTTCGCCTCGGCGGAGCAGCATTTGCAGCCGCGGCTGCGAAACCGGCCCGTGGCGGTGTCGCCGGTGAATGCGGAAACCACCAGCTGCATTGCCGCCAGTTACGAAGCCAAAAAGTTCGACGTGAAATGCGGCACGCCGGTGTACATGGCCCGGCGAATGTGCCCGGGCATTAAAATTGTGCCGGCGCGGCCGACGGCGTACATCGTAATTCATCAGCAGCTTAAGGAAGCCATTGAAACATGCACGCCGGTGGAAAGGGTCATGTCGATCGATGAATTCGCTTGCCGCTTGTCGACCGATCGGCGCGATTCGGAATCGGCCTTGCGATTGGCCGGGCAAGTGAAGCAGGCGATTCGTACGCAGGTAGGTGAGTTTCTCCGCTCGTCGATTGGCATTGCGCCGAATCAATTTCTGGCCAAAGTCGCTGCCGACATGCAAAAGCCCGACGGGCTGACGTTGATTCAGGCCGATGAACTGCCGCAACGGTTGTTCGAGCTGGAACTGATCGACCTGCCGGGCATTGGCCGCCGCATGGGGCAACGGTTGCAGCGAGCCGGAATTCGGGAAGTGGAGCAATTGTGTGCGCTTTCCAAGGAGGAATTGTCGCAGTTGTGGGGCAGCCGGATTATTGGCCATGTCTGGTGGCGGCAATTGCGCGGGCATGATTTGCCCATCGTGCCGACGCATCGCAGTTCGGTGGGCAATTCGCATGTGCTGGGGCCGAAGTTGCGGACACCGGAATTGGCCCGCGGGGTGCTAATTCGTCTGTTGCACAAAGCGGCGGCGCGGCTGCGGCACATTAATTATTTCGCCCGGGCGATAAGTGTTTCGGTCGACTGCCTAGGCATTCAATCGTGCCATCACGGCCTGCGAATGGCCCCCTGCCGCGACACGCTCACACTGCTGGAATTTGCCGCGGCATTGTGGCCCAGCGAATTTCCCGCGCCGCCGTTGCGGGTAGGCGTGGTGCTGGGGGATTTGATTCCGGCCTGCAGCGTGACAGGAATGCTGTTCGACGAAGACCGGCAACTTTCCGCCCTGGCCGCAGCGATGGATCGAGTGAACCAACGCTTCGGCGCCCACGCTGTCTACTTCGGCGGCATGCACGGCAGCAAAGACGAAGCCGGCACGGCGATTGCCTTCAATCAAATTCCCGACTTGGATTTGGCCGATGCGTAGGGCAAAGGAGATTAAATGAATTGTATTTGGTTTGCCATCTGATCTGGATTTAGGAGTGTGCTCATCGTTTCTAACGCTCGGATAATTTGGCCCATCGATCTGGATCTTAGATGACAATAAGCAATTCCTGCATGAGGAATGCCTTTGGCCGCCAGGACTAGGAAATCTGCATCATGGGTTACCAGGACACGCCCTTCGCGCAAAGCAAAGGCAAGCTGTTCCTCATCGTTTGCATGACGCAATCCGGCATCGCTGGTCGTGGTTACTGCAATGCCACGACGCCTGAGGCCGGCAGCGACGGCGGAAGAAACACTTTCGTCAAGATGAAACCGGAGCATGCCCGCTGTCTCCGGCAGGTGGCTTCAAATCGAGCGGTCCTGCCCCCAGTGCGGCCTGCATTTTGGCGACGAAATTCTCCTCGGACTGCATTTGCAATTCGATTTCTGCCCGATGATCCCAAAAATAGGCTAGAGCGGCATACACATCGGCGACCGTGAGCTGAGGATATTCGGCTGCGATGACGTCGGCACTTTTGCCGAGCAGCTCATGCCAAACGTAAACATCCTGCACGCGGATGCGTGTGCCGGCAACGCGCGGTTTGCCGCCGCAAACGCCGGGAGTGATTTCGATGTGCTGTTTTTCAAGTCCGGAGGCCATATTGAAAGTTTACCATGTCGGCGAGTAATAAATCCACACTATTAGACAAGGTCTCCAATGACACCTGGCACAGCCCGGAGCAGAAGTCTAATAGCCACAGATGAACGCAGATAAACGCGGATCGGGCAAGATTCGGCTGTTTCGCGCTATCGCAACTGCGGTCTTTCACGGTGAGTTCGCCGATCATCATTCTGCAACGATGGTTGTTGTCTATAGCGACTGGCCGTAGCTAAACCCATCATGAGAAAACCGAAAATTCCTAGCATTCCGGTAGTCGGCTCCGGTACAGGGACGACGATCATGTCACCGTATGCAAGATCAGCTCCCGTACCGACATTTTCTCCGGAAATCAAGGTTGTATCGCCCGTCGTGGGATCAATTGAAAGAATCTCGCCAGAAGGAACATCCAGGGATCCCAAAATTTTCCCGTCAGCGCTGGTCGTCAAGTAGGCGAAATCAGTATCGGTCCATATCGCCGAGAATAGGAGACTTCTATTACCAGTTGCTTGGTCAACGAGGACGATTTCGGAGGTGATTGAATTATCGTCATGCACACGAACCACTTGCGCCGCAATTTCGCCATTAGGCAGAAGTGTTAGATCTCCAGCATCATCAAGCGTTGGCCCTGCACCACGGCCTAAACCCGAAACAATCGTTCTCGCCCCTGTTTGTAAATTGACATCGAAAATAGCCGCTTGCATTGTATCTGAGACGAGGAGGTGGCCCTGTGTATTCATTATGCCTCCATCTAGATATTGAAAGTCAGGTCCTGTTCCCACCCCCTCCCCTGAAACGAGCGTGCGATTGCCGGTCGACGGATCAACTTGTGTGATAAATCCATCCTGATTGACAAGATAAATACTTCCGTTTTGAGCGACTGTGACTGCTCGAGGAAGGTCAAGCGGGCCATCACCACGCGAGGGAGGAAAACCATTTAAACCTGATCCCAGACCAGAAATAAATGTTCGATCGCCAGTGACATGGTTGATCTCGTACAAACCGGCTGTTTCTTCTAACTCGCACATCAGCAGATCGCCATTGGGCAACAAGGCAACACCACTGGGATCATAAAAGTCTGGACCCGACCCGACGTTGGGGTATGCCGAAAACACTGTTCTATCGCCCGTGGTCGGATCGATCACCAATATCCTGCTCGTTGTATCCGCCTGAGGCATGATGATGTCGCCAGGCTGAATCTGAACACCATAAAGTTTGTTGACGCTTAGAAGAAAATAAAGCGAAAGCATCGCAACAAGAACACGGCCCCTATTTCCAATCAGCGTGCTTGGTTTCATGTTACTGTGATAGAAAGTGGAAAAATTAAAAGCCACTGCGTCCTGGCAACGATCCGCGGCAGATTGACATTTATAGACACCCCCACTGCGGGAGTCAAATATTCGGATCAAAGACCGCAATTGCGTCTTTTAGTACTCATCCCCTGCCGATTCGCCTTCGGCGAGGCGGGGTGGGGGTTTGAGGCCGCGGTCGGCTTTGCTTTTATGTCGTAGCTGCCAGAGTGCGCACGGCGAGAATTTCGTCGGCCTGCAGGGGTTCAATATCTGCTGCGGTCACGATGACTACCTTTAGCGATTTGCCCAAGGCGTTGAACACCTCCAGAACCATTCCCTCGGAGCCGCCGGAAGGATGAGGCACGAAATCGACCAGCGTAGCCACGTCGCCGCGCTTGAGACCGTGATCGTTGATGTCCCGAGTTAGGGCCACGCGGTCGTGAAGTTTCGGTATATTCATTGTCGCTGGGAGCGCGACCAACGGTCGCGGCTTTATGGTGTGGAATCAATACTCATCCCCGGCGGATTCGCCTTCGGCGAGGCGGGGTGGGGGTTTGAGGCCGCGGACGGTTTTGGAGGCGACTTCGGCTTGGAGCTGCGAGATGGCGTCGGCTAGTTTGACCGCGCCTTTGTCCCCTTCGATGCGGTCGCGCACGGAAACGGTGCCGGCTTCGGCGTCTTTGGGGCCGACGACGAACATGTAGGGAATCAGCTGCAACTGGGCGTCGCGGACTTTCGCGCCGAGTTTTTCCGCCCGATAATCGCCGGTGACACGCAAGCCGGCGGCTTTGAGTTCAGCTTCCACGCGGCGGCCGTATTCTTCGCTCTTTTCGCTGACGGTGAGCACGCGGACTTGCTCCGGCGCCAGCCACAGCGGGAACGCGCCGGCGAAATGCTCGATCAGCACGCCCACAAAGCGCTCCAATGAGCCGAGCGGGGCGCGGTGAATCATCACCGGCTTGTGCGGCTGGTTGTCGGCGGCGATGTATTCCAGATCGAACCGTTCCTTGCTAGGCAAGTTGTAATCGACCTGCACGGTGCCGAGTTGCCAATCGCGGCCCAGGCAATCGCGGACGACGAAGTCGATTTTCGGTCCGTAAAACGCCGCTTCGCCGCGCTCCACAGTCAAGTGCGGCAGGTTCGCGCCTTTGGCGACGTTGAGAATCGCTTCCTCGGCCATGTTCCAGGCGGCATCGGTGCCGACGTATTTATCGCTGGCCGGATCGCGGAAGCCCAGACGGACTCGGTAATCGGACAGGCCGAGCGCCTTGAGCACGGTTTGAGTGAAATCGAGGCAGCCGCGCACTTCGTCGGCCACTTGATCTTCGGTACAGAAAATGTGGGCGTCGTCCTGGGTGAAGCCGCGCACACGGGTCATGCCGCCCAGCTCGCCCGACTGTTCGTAACGGTACACGGTGCCGAATTCCGCCAGCCGCACCGGCAATTCGCGGTAACTGCGGGGCTTGCTTTTGTAAATCATGATATGGTGCGGACAGTTCATCGGCTTGAGCAAATACTGCTCGTCTTCGGACATTACGATCGGTTTGAACTGGCTGTCGGCGTAGTACGGGTAGTGGCCGGAGATTTTGTAGAGATCGACCTTGCCAATGTTGGGCGTGTAAACCGGCTCGTAGCCGCGCTTGATGAGTTCGTCTTTCACGAACTGCTCCAACAGGCCGCGGACGATGGCGCCCTTGGGCAACCACAAAATCAGGCCGGAGCCGACCAGCGGATTGACGGAAAACAGTTCCAATTGCTTGCCCAGCACACGATGATCGCGGCGTTTAGCTTCCTCGAGTGCGGCCAGATAGTTATCTAAATCTTCCTTGGTGAACCAGGCGGTGCCGTACAGACGCTGCAATTGTTCGCGGGTTTGATCCCCTTTCCAGTACGCCCCGGCGACGCTGGTGAGCTTGAACGCGCCGATGTAACCGGCGCTGGGAACGTGCGGGCCACGGCACAAATCGATGAATTCTCCCTGGCGGTAAAACGACATGCTGGCGTGATCTTTCAAGCCCGTGTTGATGTGCTCGACCTTGAATTGCTGATGCAACTCCTGGCACAGTTGCAGGGCTTTGGCGCGCGGCTCTTCGATGCGCTCGAACGCTTCGTCGGCTTTGACGATTTTCGCCATTTCGGCCTCGATGGCGGGAAAATCTTCCTCGGTGAGCGAACGGGGCAACATCATGTCGTAATAAAAGCCCGCGCCCACGGTCGGGCCAAACGCTAACTGCACGCCATCGAACAGCCGCATGACCGCCCGGGCCATCACGTGGGCGCACGAATGCCGCATGACGCCCAAGGAGGCGGCGTCTTTGCGGGTGAGAATTTTCAGCGCGATTTCGCCTTCGGCCGGCAGCGGCGTATCGAGGCCGACGGTTTTGCCATCGACCACCGCCGCGACCGCGGCTTTGGCCAGGCCGGGGCCGATGTCGGCGGCGACATCTTTGGCCCGCATGTGCCCGGAATATTTTTTAACCGATCCGTCGGGAAGTTTGACCGTGAGCATGGGCGGGGAGGCGGAGTGAGGGGTGAGGGGTTAATGGTTAGAAGTAAAGAGTGCAGGATTCAACGTGCAACCTTGTAGGGCATCGTGTATGAAAATTGTTTGAACAATGTTGCAGACAGCCGGAAACGCACGGAGGACAAATCTAAGGACACAGAAAAAGGACAAAATGTACGCTTTTGACGCCGCGGGAGCCAGCGATTTTCGCACATTTCGCCGGTTTAATCAGGGCTGCGGCGCATTAAAATTGCCATTTTCGACGCCGCAGCCAAATTGTCCAGCGGAAACGGCCGGAGCAAGCGGAGAATTTGCTTGCCGTAGGGGCCGGCACCGATTAATGTTTGAAAAGGGCCGAACCACATTGTTTGAGGTCATGCATTGTTTAGGAAAGCAACATGGACGAAGCACAAAGTGAGGGTCCGCTGGAAATCGCACTCGTGGGCGATTTGACCGAGAGCGAGGCGGAGCTAACCGATAAACTGCTGTCCGTGGAGCCGGGGGGCGAATGCACGTTGTATATCGATTCGCCCGGCGGCAGCCCCTACTGCGCCATGTCGCTCACGGCGCTGATTATATTGCGCGGCTTGCGCGTGACCGGCATTGTGACCGGCGAATGTTCCTCGGCCGCGCTGTGGCCGTTTGCTGCCTGCCGGCGACGAATGGTGACGCCGTACAGTGTCCTGTTGTTCCACCCGATGAAATGGCAAAGCGAAGAACACGTAGGCCTGCATGAGGCCTCGGAATGGGCGCGGCACTTTGCCCAGTTGGAAACCGACATGGACCGGTTTTTGGCGACTTTGTTTGGCCCCACCAAAGGGGATATCCAGCAGTGGATTATGTCGCACCGATATGTGTCAGGGAGCGAACTGGCGGCCGCTGGATTAGCGGAACTGATCGATTTCAAAATGCTCGAGCTATTCCGCGGCAGCAAAGCGGGCCGAGCGGGTGCGCCGCGGCGGCAAATTCTTTCGCTGCCCAAGCCACGCGGCGAACAACCGCGAAATGCGGAACGCAACAAACGCGCGGCCAAGCGAAAGTAAGCGGCTTTCTTTACCGCAGAGACGAGAGAGGCGCGGAGAGGCAAATAATTTCTGATTTATCTGCATTTCTCTGCGTCTTTGCGCCTCTGCCGTAAATCTTCGATTTTGCTCAGCGGAAGTCGTTGTGGCAGTTCGCACAGGCTTTACTGAGCGTGCCGGCGGCGGTGTTGGCCGACGCGTAATCGGCGTTGTTCGCAGCGTCGCGCAATTTGAGGGCTGATTGTTGCAACGCTTTAGCGTAGCCGCGGAATTTTTCGTCATCGGCGTTTTCCATCCCGGAGCGAGAAATCGCTTCGGCCAAGGCGGCGATGATTTCCGCTTCGTGCGTGATGGCGGCGGCGTTCTTTTTGAAATCGCCGGCGTTGGAAGTCCAGGGGGCAATGCGATCACGCTGGGCCGCTTCCAGACGGCTCATCAAGGGAAGCAAATTCGCAACCTTGCTCCAATCGTTGGTCGGCTCGGCTTTGGACCCGCTGAGCGTTTCGCCGCTAAGCAAAGCCGCCAAATCTTCGCTGCGCTGCTTCACGTCGCGAAAAGTTTGTTCGGTGCTGGCCTTACAGTTGTAACCGGAGCGGGCAAACACATCGCGGGCCAGGGGGGCCTGGCTTTTCCATTTCACGTCGCCGTCATACTCGTTAATGATGGCAAAGGCCACGGCCAGTAGGCTGAGCGTTTTGCGCGATTTTTTATAAGCGCCGCCGAGAAACTCGGGCTGGGTTTTCACGTCGTCGGCCAACAGCGGCTGGAGCGATTTGATTTCGTCCTGCAGCGTGTCCGCGGAGATGATTTTGGACCAGGTCAGCGCGCCGGTTTGATCGGCGCCTGCGGTGGCGTTGCCTGGTTGCCCGGATGCGGCCGCGTTGTTTTTCGCAGGCGGCTTTCCGTGCCCGGTGATGACGGCAGTCATCCAGTCAGGCCGCGGGCCATTGAGCAGCTTGGTCGGATCGGAGGGAAAAGCATCGGTGACGCGACTGTCCCATTTCGCGGGCGGGGCCGCGAAGGTGTCTTTCTGAGCGGCGTTCGAGGAGTTATTGCTTGGCGCAGAATCGTCTGCCGTAGCGAACATCGCCCAGACGATTGGCACTAAAAAAGCAAAGGCCAATGCTGCGGTTTCAAAATCCGCGGCGCGGCGGCCTGCAATTGCGAATCGCCTAAACCGAGTTTTTTTCATCGCCGGTACTCCTGCGGCCATGTCGGTCGGCCCTCTTCGCATTATTCCATCGATGGCGACGGCCCGCAACGTATAATGAACGGCAGAAGAGTATGAGCCGCAAATGGACGCGAATGCGCGCAAATAAGAATTGCAGAGATTGCAGATCGCACATTCGCGTTTATTGGCGTTCATTCGCGGCTATTTCCTGCTTCCTGTGGATCATGGTTTCAGCGGTCAATCTTCAATGTCCAATCCGCATAAATCTACTCGGCGAGATTTTTTACGGGGTAAAGCCGCGGCCGATGTGCTGGCGAATTCGCCCATCGGTGGCGAAACCGCGGCCGAGGGGAACGATCTTCCTTTGGCTGCGGGCACGGCATCGCTGGGAGCTGCGGCGGGTTACTTATCCACGATTAGCCGCCGGGCCATGGCTTGCGAATTTGCCGTGCTATTGAACGCCGGGCAATATCCAGCGGGGATAGAGGCGGCACTGGCGGCGCTGGATTTGGTCGATCAATTGGAAGCGCAGCTCAGCGTATTTCGCGACAGCAGCGAAGTGAGCCGCCTCAATCAAACGGCTTACGTGGCGGCGGTGGAAGTGGAACCGCGGCTGTTTGCGCTGCTGAAACTGGCAGCCGAAATTCATTGCGATACGGCCGGGGCATACGACATTGCAACCGGCCCACTCACAAAGCTGTGGGGCTTTTATCGCCGACAGGGACAAATGCCTGCCGAAACCGAACTGGCCAAAACCATGCAGCACGTCGGCCTGCGGCACGTTCAGTTCGATGACGAAAAACAAACGGTGCGATTCGTGACGCCGGGCGTCGAACTCAATTTGGGAAGCATCGGCAAAGGCTACGCGCTGGATCGAGCGGCAGAGTTGTTGGAAGCCGATGGAATCATGAATTTTTTATTGCATGGTGGAAATAGCAGCGTGTTGGCGCGCGGGAGCGGAAGGGGGAGCAAAGCAGAGGAAACCAGCACCCTCATCCCGGCCCTCTCCCAGAGAGAGAGGGAGCAAGACGGCTGGTGGATCGGCTTGATGCATCCGCTTGCGCCGGAGCGGCGGATTGGCGAAGTTCGCTTGCACGACCGGGCCTTGGGCACCTCAGGCAGCGGCACGCAGTTTTTTATTCACGACGGTCATCGCTACGGCCACATTTTGGATCCGCGCACGGGCTGGCCCGCCGAGGGAACTCTTTCTACCACGGTGGCCGCGAAAACCGGCGCGGAAGCCGATGCCCTGGCTACGGCGTTTTATGTACTGGGGGCGGAGGCGGCGATTGAATACTGCCGGCGGCATGCGGGCATTTCGGCGGTGATGATGTCGCCGGTTGAAGGACCGCCTACGGCGGCGCACGGGCGGGTGGAAGTACTGCAGTGGGGCTGGGCCGAGGATGAAATTCGCATGTACCCAGATGATTCGCTCTCGATTCGGCGAATCGCCGATTAAACCCGCAAATTCGGCAGAAAACTTCGCCGATTGCAAGTGGCGCATAACGCCGATGAAGCTAGAATGGCCGGGGCCGAAATGGCTTTCCGCAATGTTTGTCCAAGGGCAATGCGGCCAGCGCGACCACCGATTGCGGCCTCAGGAAAATTCCACGGTGTTAGAAAACAACCATCATTTGGTCACGGATCGCTAGTAATTGTTCATGCTTTTTGCTGTCGAAATGTTTTCCGGTCTGGTGGGCTACGGTTATGCCGGAATCATTGTGTACATGATTCTCACAGGTTGCGGGCTGCCCATGCCGGAAGAGGTGGCCATTATTGCCGGCGGTGCGCTGGCCGCCAACGGCAAACTGCATTGGGGCCTGACGCTGGGCTCGCTGCTGATTGGCGCGCTATTGGGCGACTGCGTAATGTACTACATCGGCTACCATTTCGGCCGACGGTTGTTGGAGCAAAATCGATTTTGGAACCGGTTGATTACGCCGGAGCGTGAGAAAAAAGTGGAAGCGATGTTGTCGCAACACGGGGCCAAAGTGCTGCTAGGGGCGCGTTTTTTAGTGGGCTTGCGCGGTCCCATGTACATTACGGCGGGCATTTTGAAGGTGCCTTTTCGGCGGTTCGTGTTGGCCGATTTGTTTTGCGCTACGTTGGTCGTGACTTTGTTTTTTGGACTGAGTTATTTTTATGGGGCGCAAATTATCAAGGCCATCGATAAAGGCGAGGGCTGGTTGACCATTGCCGTGGTGACGGCCGGCATTATTGTGGGAGGCATCGCCTTGTGGATGTATTTGCGGCGCAGGAAAAAAATGCCCTCGATGCCAAACGACAGCGCGCCAGCGGCCGATTCACCGGCCACCATGACTCCCGTGCAAGATTCTTCGCGCGGCGCTAGCACTGCTGGCTGAAACTTATTGCGGCCGGCAGAATTTCAGTAGCCGGAACACCCTCTGTAAGCCGAATGATCCCTATAGCCGGCAAAGGTTGCCGGCAGGATTTGGTAAGGGGGGTTCATGGTTGCCATTACGCAGTGGGCCGGCGCTGCGCGCCGGTTATGGGCCGCCGCGCTGCAACGGCGGCTGCATCGGTTGTCGATGCCGTGGCGGCTGTCAACGGGGCTGCAGGCTGCGGTTCTGTTCGCGGCGGCGATGCTGCTTTTTTCTCCGGCCGACAAGCTCTTGTTAGCCGCTGAGCCTGCCGGCAAACCGACGACGTCGCGCAGCGCACAAGACGCAGCCGTGCGCGCCATCCCTCTGGATAAGCTATCTGCCGAATCCCGCGGAAAAGTCACGGCGGTGCTGAACGATGTCAGCCTGTACCGCCGGCTGCCCAACCAAGCCGTTGATTGCGAACCTGATCTGTTTCGCTTCATCATGAACAATCCGGACCTCATGGTGAACATTTGGCGCGTGATGGGAGTAACCAACATTGTGTTGGATCGGGAAGACGCCACGCATTACCGGTGCAGCGATGGCGACGGGACCACGGCGCGAGTCGAAGTCGTCTATCGCAGTGCGCAAATGCAGGTGATTTACGCGGAAGGATTGTACGAGGGGCCCCTGTTTCCGCGCCCAGTGCGGGGCCAGTGCGTCGCGGTGCTGCAATATGCGAGCGTCCGCAAAGCCAGCGGCCGCTTTGAAGAGACCGCGCAGTTGGACACGTTTTTGCACGTCGACAACATCGGCGTGGAGATCATCGCCAAGCTGTTCCAGGGCTTGGTGGGGCGAACCGTCGATCACAATTTTTCCGAAACGGTGTCGTTTGTCGGCAGCGTGTCGCGAACGGCGGAATTGAATCCGCGGGGCACGCGGCGTTTGGCGGCCCATTTGGACCGGGTAGAGCCTGAGCGTCGCGAACAATTCATTGCCGTGGCCGATCAAGTGGCGGGAAAAATGGCCGACGCGAAGCTTTCGGATGATGATGACATTCAGCCATTGACCGATGTTGTACAGTCTTCGGCCCTGGATGCAACGCCGGGGAAAAACAGCAAGCGGTAGGAACAGTGCGCAAAAGCAGTGCCCCGTGGGCAGAATGCGGTAGGCCGTGGCGGTTAGCCGGTTTTTTTACATGGCCGGCAGCGAGTTGGCCGGGAGGCGCTGAACCAAGGCTCGATATTTTGCGCGCACGCCTTGGTGAATCCACGCCAAGTAGGCGTTGGCGCCCAGCGACGCAAATAGCGCCAACAGCGCGGCCATGAACGGCAGCCAGGGTTTGGGCGCGGCGGCTGCAATCTGACCGTCGGGTTTTCCCGCGGTCCAGCCGGAATCAGAAATGGATGGCTTGGCCGCACCAACGGCGAATCGATCGGCCGCGAAAGTGCGCGAATTGGCGGGCGGCCCTTCGTTTTCTGTTAATCGAGGCGATGGTAGTTGATCGGCTTGGCCGGCAGCGACGACCGGGCCCGGGGGAGTTGACCCGGCGGCAACCGGCGACTGCGGCGCTGGATTTTCAGGCTGTTCTTTTGGGACGGAGCCAGCGGTCTTGGCAGGCTCGGCATTTTTCAATTGACCCAGGTGAAAAAACGGCAACGAAGTGAGCGAGCGGGGCAATTCTGCCGGTGGCGGGTTGGCAGGTGTTGAGTTTGCCGGCTGCTGGTTGGCCGGCGGAGATGCGGCCACCGGCGATGCAGGGGTCGGTGAAGCGGGTGTCGCCGAAGTGAGCTGCGGTGAAGCGGATTTGAAATTCGGCTCCAACGAGAATTTCTTTTCGTCCATCGAGGGCGGCGCAGGCAAATTCAATCGCTCGCCGGCGGAAGCAGTATTTTCCGCGGGCGGCTCAGCGGAGGATGAGACTGGTTGCTTGGTGGTAGGGTTGTTCGCGTCAGGATTCCACGCGTTAGAGTTTTTGGGGTCAGCAGCCGCGCTTTTGGGGCCGATGATGTCGCCTTGGTTCGGCAGTGCGCCCGATCCAATTGTGATGTGAATGCGGCGCACGTGCCCCTGCAAGTTGGAGGGAATGTCGCTGGTGATTCCCTGTTGCGGGAAGGAGTTGAGCAAGTCGGGATCGACTTGCACCAGATATTCAACGCCCCCGTCGGGCAGCGCTTGCGACCCAAACTCGACAGCCTGAGCCGCCCTAGGGATACGAATGAGACCGAACATCAGCAGCCAGATCGTGGCGAAAGGAAGTATGCGTTGGCACATCGTCATGAAAGTCGGAAAGAGGATCGAGGGGTGAAATAGATAATTCGACTCGAGCAAGGCTCATGCCAGCTAACACAAAGTAACATTCACGCTGGGCAAACTGCAACGTGAATTTACTTGCGGCGGCGGGGCGGACCCGTTGCCTGCTTCGCCGGTTCGCTGAGATCTTCCAATTGCGTTTGCAACATGTTCAGGCCGACTTGTAAAAACGCCACCGCCATCGGGCCGACGAACACGCCGATGGGCCCCAGTGCCTCGACGCCGCCCAGCACGCTGAGCACCGCCAGCAGTGGATTGAGCTTCGATTGTCCGTGCAACAACATCGGTTTGAGGAAACTATCGACAACGGTTACCAGCGCCAAGCAATAGGCGCCCAAGACAATGGCCGCCAGAATTCGCTCGTCGACAAAAGCCAACCACGCGCACACCGTCACCCAAACGCTGGCGGAGCCAACGATGGGGACCATGGAGCCCAGGAACGTAAGCATCATCAACAAGAAGACCGATTTTACGCCGGCCAGCGAAAAACCGATTCCAGCCATGATGGCAATGACCAACCCGCCGACGAGATGGGCGCCGACGACAGCCCGGCTGATTTCTTCAAACTCGTCGATTAAGCGCTGCTGATGGTGCTGCTCCAGCGGTATCAATTTCATCACCGTATTGAGCATTTGCTGGCCATCGGCCAAAAAATAGTATAGGGCCAAAATGAAGACGAAGCAGCCGATCAGGAAATCCAACAGCACCGTTGGCGTTTTGGTGGCAATGGGTGCTAACCATTCGTTGATTTTGGTCCCCAAACCCTCGCGGATTTCTTTGGGATCGAGCTGGAGCGAAAACCAGGAGTTCACCTGCTCAACGAGTCGATCGAACGATTGCGTTTCGAAATGAACGCGGCCCGTGCCGCGCATCAAGTGCACAGCGTCGTGGGCCCCCTGATAAACCACAATCACCGTGGGAACCAGCACGATGAGCAAAATGGCCAGCGTGGAGAGCGTGGCGGCAATGCGGTCGTGGCCGTGGCAGCGGTGCATGATCCATCCGTGCAGGGGTTGGAACAACATGGCAAACAACGCGGCCAGAAACAGCGGCACAAAAAAACGAAATACCACCAAATAAAACAGGCCCCCGAACAGCAGCACCAGCACTAACAGCACGATGACCGAAATCACGCGATTCATGGGGGTCGGCGTCGATGGTTTGGAATCGGGCGGCATGCGGTTAACACATGGTCGTGTGTCAGAATCAGCTAACGGACTTCATTCAGAAAGATTGGCTTAGTTCGCTGTGCAATAAATCGACCAGTGCGTCGAGGGATTGGGGAATGACGTTCACACCGGCTAGCACAGGCATGAAATTCGTATCGCCGTTCCAGCGCGGCACAATATGCCAGTGCAAATGGCCCGGCACGCCGGCGCCGGCCACGCGCCCCAAGTTCAGGCCGATGTTAAAACCTTCCGGCTTCATCAGCTGCTGGAGTGTGCCACAGAGCCGAGACACAAGCCGCATGAGTTCCACGTGTTGGACATCGGAAAGCATCTCTAAACCGGGCGTGTGATTGACTGGTGCGATCAATAGGTGCCCATTGTTGTAGGGATAGCGGTTCAGCACGGCTAGCGCCCCCGTGGTGCGGCACACCACGAGGTTTTGCCGATCAGCCGCCGATTGAATTTTTTTGTCGATGGAAACATCCGCGGCGGCGCGGCACAGGAAACAGTTTTGATCGGCGCCCGGCAGCCAGCGGAGTTCACGGGCCAGCTGCGGCGGTTTTTTTGCATTGTCGGCGCCGGTAATGTAGCCGATGCGCCAGGGGGCCCAGAGTTGCTCAAAGTTCATAGGGGCGATTGTATGCGGCGCGAAGCGCCGAAGGTAGAGCAACCGTTATTTGTCCCTTGTCCTTCGTCCGTTGAAATTGGTTGTTGAATACCAAGGACGAATGACAAGGGACCAAGGACAAACGTCGCTC